>NZ_JBBCIR010000003.1:0-42724 GCF_037189885.1 Paludisphaera sp. | reverse complement strand
GCGGTGTCGGCCCAGGTCGAGCCGTGGGAGGAGGAGCGGAACCGGTCGAGGGTGCAGGTCAAGTGGAGCTTCCGGGTGGCCGACGCCCGCCGGAGGCTGGCTCACCTCTACCCACAACCTTCAAAGCGGTAGACCACTAGGTGCACCTCAGGCGAGGGCTTGCATCATGGCTCGCGATCTGCAACGCGCTCCCAGAAGGCGTCGTCGATGCTCGGCTCGAAGCCCTTCATCAGCGACTTCATGCGCGCGACTTTCCGCGACAGAACCGGGTCGGCCCGGGCGCGGCGGGCGACCTCGCGCGGGGCGACGATCATCCGCGAGAAGACCTCGGCCTTGTCCTCCTCGACTCCGGAGGTCGCGTAGCTGGTGAGGAAGCCGGGGGTGTCGTCGACCAGGAAGAAGCCGAGCGCGTCGTCCTGCGCGTTGATCCCGCCCCTCCCGTAGCTGAAGCCAGGCGGGTTGAGCGCCGACCAGTCGTCGTCGCGGTACACCTCGCCGTCGTCGCGGTAGTCGACGATGTGGTAGAACTCGTGATGGATGGCCGCCTTGCGGTATGGCAGGCTGTGCGAGCCGCGCGTGACGTCGTAATACAGGGCGTCGTTGCCGTAGTCGGGGATCGCCCCCCGGAGCTGGCCGTTGAACGCCAGGTCGGAGGCCAGCACGATCCGTCGCAGTCGCGACCGCTCCATCAGGGCGCGGGGATAGATCGAAAGCTCGTCCGCCAGCACCGCGGCGAAGCCGTCCAGCCCCTCGCCCGCCGGCGAGGCGGTGATCGGCCCGAACGGCGTGTCGACCCGGAGGTCGGCCGTGCGCGCCACGATCGGGACGCCCAGCGTCCGCGAGACCTTCTCCAGCCCCCCGACCCTCGCCGGCTCCTCGCCCTCCTCCGCGCGCGTCCAGGCCCCGGGGATCAGGCACGCGACGATGACGATGAGCGATCTCATGGGACGCGTCCGCGGATCGGATGATGGTGGATCGGGGGGCTCGGTCCATGCCTACAATAGAACGTAGTACGGGGCTCGCCCGTCGAACCTTGCTGGAGCATGCCGCCCGCTCGATAATTCGGCGACGGCCCGGCTAGCCTTGCCGACAAGGAGGCCCATGCGATGACGTGGAATCTCGACGAATTCAAGGACCGATTGACCGAGGTCATGAGCCTCGCCGTGACCGAAGGCCCGCAGACGATCACCGGGCTGCAAGAACCCGTGGTGGTGGTCTCGGCCGAGAAGTACGCCGAACTCACGGGCAAGCGGCTCGACTTCAAGGAGTATCTCCGCCTGGGAGTCGGCCTCGACGAACTGGATTTGACCAGGGACCAGGGCCCCGGCCGGGATATCGACCTGTGAGGGTTCTCCTCGACACCAACATTCTGGCCGAATTTGTCAAGCCGGACGGCTCCCCGACGGTCCATGCGGCCCTCGCCGGGATCCCCACGGCGAACGTCTTCCTGAGCGTGCTCACCCTGGGGGAGATCGTGAAAGGGATTGCCCTCATGGCCCCCGGCCGGAAGAAGGATTATCTCGCCGGATGGCTCGCCGGGGTCGAGGACCAGTATGCAGATCGAGTACTCCCGCTCGACGCCGAAACCGCCCGCATCTGGGGCGAGCTGACGGCTCGCGCCCAGAAGAAAGGGCTCACGATCCCCCCGGTCGACGGCCTCCTCGCGGCGACCGCCCTCCGGCACGGGATGCACGTCATGACGCGGAACGCGAGGCACTTCGAGCAGAGCGGGGCCCTCGTCATCAATCCGTGGCGGGGGACGTGATGGCCGCCGGGAATCCGGGGAAGACGCCGAGGCCCCCGCGCGGGTACGATGGCCGATTCGACCGGCCGTCGGGCCGTCGTCGTTGGGGTTCGGACCATCTGGGGATGAGGGCGTCGCGTCGCTATGAGGGCTGGCATCGTCGGTCTGCCGAACGTCGGGAAGAGCACGCTGTTCAACGCGCTGACCAGCTCCAAGGCGGCACAGAGCGCGAACTATCCGTTCTGCACGATCGAGCCCAACGAGGGGGTCGTCAGCGTGCCGGACGGGCGGCTGGAGCGGATCAGCCGGCACATCGTCCCCAAGAAGCTGGTCCCCGCGGCGCTTCGGCTGGTGGACATCGCCGGGATCGTCAAGGGCGCCAGCGAGGGGGAGGGGCTGGGGAACAAGTTCCTCAGCCACATCCGCGAGGTCGACGCCATCCTCCAGGTCGTCCGCTGCTTCGAGGACCCCGACGTCGTCCACGTCGCCGGCGCGGTCGACCCGATCTCCGACATCGAGGTCGTCGAGATCGAGCTGATGCTGGCCGACCTCCAGACGCTGGAGAACGCGCTCCCGAAGGCCGAGCGCACGGCCAAGAGCGGCGACAAGGACGCCAAGGCCCGCGTCGACGCCATCAAGAAGTGCCTGGAGCACCTGGGCAAGGACCTGCCGCTCCGCACCCTGACCACCCTGGACGCCCCGGAGCAGGCCGCCATCGCCAGCTTCGGCCTGATGACCGCCAAGCCGATCCTCTACGTCGCCAACGTCGACGAGGGGGACCTGGCCGGCGAGGGCCCGCTGGCCATGAAGGTCCGCGCCCGCGCGAAGGAGACCGGCGCCGGCGTGGTCGCCGTCTGCGCCAAGCTCGAGTCCGAGATCGCCGAGCTGGACGAGGCCGACCGCCTGGAGATGCTCCAGTCATCCGGCCTGGAGGAGCCCGCGCTCGCGGTCCTGGCCCGCGAGGCGTACCGCGTCCTGGGCCTCCAGAGCTACTTCACCGCCGGCGAGAAGGAGGTCCGCGCCTGGACCGTCCCCATCGGCGCCACCGCCCCCCAGGCGGCCGGGGTGATCCACACCGACTTCGAAAAGGGCTTCATCCGCGCCGAGGTCTACACCCTCGACGACCTGGAGACCTACAAGTCCGAGAAGGACATCCGCGCCGCCGGCAAGCTCCGCGTCGAGGGCAAGGCCTACGTCATGCAGGACGGCGACATCTGCCACTTCCTGTTCAACTGAGCGACCGGTCGACCGACGGGCCCGATCCGGTAGAATGGCGGGTCCACCGCGAAGGAGGACCGCCCGCATGCCAGACGCCCGCCGCGCCCGCTTCGCCAGCCCGATCGGCGTCCTCCTGCTGGAGGCCCAGGGCGACCGCCTCCGCGGCCTGCGCATGATCGACGACCCGTCCGACCCGCTGCTGGAAGGGGCGGAGTCGGGTGCCGCCGGGCCGTTCCTGGACGACGTCCGGGCGCGGCTCGACGACTATTTCGCCGAGCGCCCGAGCCGGTTCGACCTGCCGCTCCTGATGGAAGGGACCGACTTCCAGCGCCGCGTCTGGGGGGAACTCCTGAAGATCCCCCACGGCGAGACCATCTCCTACGCCGAGCTGGCCCGCCGCGTCGGCGACCCGAAGGCGACGCGCGCGGTGGGCTCGGCCAACGGCCGGAACCCGATCGCCGTGATCGTCCCCTGCCATCGCGTCATCTCCGCCGACGGCCGCCTCGGCGGCTTCGGCGGCGGCCTCGACCGCAAGCTCTGGCTCCTGCGGCACGAGGCCCGCGTCGTCGGCCGCGAGGCCCCGGCCTCCTGGACCCGCGGCCTCGCCCCCGCCCCTTACCCCTGAGAGAACCCGCCATGATCGCGAGGAAATCCCTCCCCCTCTCGCTCATCCTCGGCGTGCTCGCCGCGTCCGCCCCGACCTCCACCCCCGCCCAGACGCCCGACCCCCGCCAGGGGGAGGAACGGACCTCGTTCCAGACCCACGCGAAGTGGGACCCCGGCCTCCAGCTCCCGGCCGACGTCGCGATGGTCTACGGCATCGACGCCAGCATGCCGGACCGGAGCCGCCAGTGGAAGGAGCGCGGGTACATCGTCCACCTGATGACCGGCGTCTCCTGGGGCGAGTACCAGGACTATCTCTACGGCCGGTTCGACGGCAAGGAGCACGTCGACGAGGCCCAGACCGACCGCCACGGCAAGGTCATCTCCCACGGCGGCGACGTCTACTACATGTGCCCCGGCCCCGAGTTCGGCAAGTACCTCTCCCAGGGCGTCCTCCGCGCCATCGACGCCGGCGCCGAGGGGATCCACCTGGAGGAGCCCGAATTCTGGGCCCGCGCCGGCTACTCCGAGGGCTTCAAGCGCGCCTGGCGCGAGCACTACAAGGAAGAGTGGGCGCCGCCCCACGAGTCGGCCGACGCCCAGTACAAGGCCAGCAAGCTCAAGTACGTCCTCTACCGCGACGCCCTGGAGCAGGTGTTCGACGCGGTGAAGCAGCACAACAAGAAGACCGGCAAGGACGTGAAGTGCTACGTCCCCACGCATAGCCTGGTCAACTACGCCCTCTGGTGCATCGTCAGCCCCGAGTCCAGCCTGCTGACCGTCGGCGCCGACGGCTTCATCGCCCAGGTCTGGACCGGCACCGCGCGGTCCAAGAACTTCTACGAGGGGAAGGAGGCCGAGCGCACCTTCCAGACCGCGTTCTTCGAGTACGGCTCGATGACCGCCGTCACCCGCGGGACCCACGGCCGGCTCTGGTTCCTGCACGACCCCATCGAGGACGACCCCAACCACGACTGGGGCGACTACCAGACCAACTGGCGCGCCACCGTCGTCGCCTCGCTCTTCTGGCCGGAGACCACGCGGTTCGAGGTCGTCCCCTGGCCTGAGCGCGTCTTCCACGGCCGCTATCCCGCCCCCGGCGCGAAGCCCGACCCCTCCCTCTTCGGCCGTCGCCGCCGGTTCAAGGACTCCGACCGGATCCCCATCCCCCCCGACTACGCCACCGAGCTGATCGGCGTGATGAACGCGCTGAACGACATGGACCAGCCCGAGATCGCCTGGGATTCCGGCACGCGCGGGATCGGCCTGGTGGTCTCCGACGCCCTCATGTTCCAGCGCGAGGGGTTCAAGCCGTCGGATTCGCACCTCGGCAACTTCTTCGGTCTGGCCCTGCCGTGCATCCAGCGCGGGCTGCCGACGGAGCCCGTCCAGCTCGAGAACCTGCGGACCGTCGACGACCTCTCGCGGTACAAGGTCCTCCTGATGACCTACGAGGGGATGAAGCCCCTGACGAACGCCGCCGACCCGGTCCTCGCCGAATGGGTCAAGGCGGGGGGCGTCCTGGTCTTCGTCGACGACGACAAGGACCCGTACAACGACATCCGGTCCTGGTGGAACGCCGAGGGTGGCCCCAACTTCGCCAACCCCCGCCAGGCGCTCTTCGACGCGCTGGGGGTCGGCCGCGACGCCAGTCCCGGCGAGCACGCCGTCGGCGACGGCCGCCTGATCTGGGCCGAGTCGAGCCCCGCCGCCCTGAGCCGCAAGGCCGAAGGCGCGACCGAGGTCCGCGAGCTGATCGAGCGTGCCTGCGCCGCGGCCAGCCTCGACTACAAGGAGACGAACCACCTCGTCCTGCATCGCGGCCCGTACGTGATCGCCGCCGGCCTGGAGTCGAAGCCCGGCGAGTCGCCCCATGTCCTGCGCGGCCGGTTCGTCGACCTGTTCGACGCCCAGCTGACGGTCCGCGAGACGGTGGAACTCCCGCCGGATTCGCGTTCGCTCCTGATCGACCTGGACCGCGTCCCGACCGATCGCCCGAAGGTGGTCGCCGCCGCCTGCCGCGTCACCGACGAAACGCCGGCCGGCGACGGCCTGAGCTTCTTCGCCCGCGGCCCCGAGAACATCACCGCCTCCGTCCGCGTCCGCCTCCCGAAGGCCCCAACCTCGGCGACCGTCGCCGGCCAGCCCGCCGAAGTCGCCTGGGACGAGGCATCCAAGACCGCCCTCCTGCGCTTCCCCAACTCCGCCGACGCCGTGAAGGTGACGATCGAGTAACCGGTCGCGGCCAACGAGAGCCTTTCGCGGCGACCATCCCGGTCGTCGCGGGGCTCGATCCCGACGGTCTTCCCCCTCGGAACGGGGGGCGGGCTCCGGCGGCGTCGGAGGTGGGGAGCAGCCCCGGGAGCCACGCGTTTCGGAAACATGCTCAGGCCGGTGCCTCTTGAGAGGCCGCTCCGAACGGTGCCGGTTGCCTCGCTGGCCCTCCCTCCAACGCCCCGGTAATCTTCCCCCGCCAGGGGCACGGACCTAACGAGGACCGGCCGCCGGCGGCCGCGGCGGCGCGGTGGGCCGGTCCCCAATCGGGTCGGGCTTCTCCTCCACGCGGTGGAGACGCCGGTCGAGGTCGACGGGCTCCGTCGGCCCGGCCGCCGGGGCCGAAGGGCCGGTTGAACAGGGGGCTGACAGGGCGATCAGATTGATGCCCTTGCCACCCTCGCGCCAACTCTAGAGGTCTCTCCACGTCGGCCTGGAGAGCCACGGAGTCTCGGCGAGCCCGACTCGGACTATTCCGGGCGGATCGTTCCTGCTCGACGATCTGGACCGACACCCGGCGGCCGGAAGCGGGATTCAGCGCACGGCCGCCGCGAAGACGGACGCACCGACCGTGCCCCCCGGCAAGCCGCCGACTGGATTGCGGCCTCAAAAACGGCGGGGAGGCCCACTGACCGTGGATCTGGCTGGGAGGATGGCGGGATCGGATCGGTTCCCACCAACAAAGCCGCCATGGATCGTTTCAAACTATTCCGCGGCAGATTCTTAGATTAAGTCGACAGGGTCTGCTCGGAAGATGAAATCTCGCCGGACCTGGAGATCGGCCGCGACAAAACCGGACAAACAGATTATTCCGGCCTTAACGGCTCAAGCAAGGATGGTGCGCCTGTCGAAACAGGTAGCGAAGAATCCGGGCAAGTAGGCTCAAGGAGGGCGCCCATGGCCGGCGGTGCCGAATCGATGCAGACGATCCGGGGAGGTCGAGGTCTATTCGTCGTCCTCGGGGTCGCGGTCGTCGCGGGTGGGCTTCTCCTCCGCGGGGGGGTGGCCCCTCGCCTTGCCGCGGCCAGCCCGATGGAAGACGGCCCCGACGCCGGCCGACCGGGCGCGGAGCCGCCCCCCCTCGACCCGGTGCCGGCCCCCCTCGACGCGGGGCGCGCGAACGCCGCCACCAAGGCCGTGCCTCGCTTCCAGGGGACGGCGGCGCCGGGCCTGCGGATCACGCTCAGCGCGACGGAGTCGCGGGGCGAGGATCTCCAGTACCGCTGGACCCAGACGGCCGGTCCGGCGGTGCGTCTCGACGACCCCGCCGCGAGCGAGGTCTCGGTCATGGTCCCCGGCAACGCGAAGGAACTCGCGTTCGAGTTGGTCGCCGCGGGGCGGGGGGGGATCGACCGCGCCCCGTTGGACATCCCGCTCCTGCTCCACGCCGAGCCCGCCCCGCCGGTCGCCGTCGCGGACGCGGGCGACGACCAGGTGGCCGTCGTCGGCCGCCGCGTGACGCTGAACGGGATCCGGAGCAAGCCCCGCGATCGGGCCGCCTTCCGCTGGATCCAGGTCGAGGGGCCGCCGGTCACGGAGTTGGTCGAGGAGTCGTGGATCTGCTCCTTCGTCCCCACGGCCCCGGGGGTCTACCGCTTCGTGCTGGTCATCGCCTGCGATCGGGAGATCTCGAAGCCGGACGAAGTCCTCGTCTCGGTGATGGCGAGCCCGCCGACGGCGCCGCGGTCGCGGGCCCCTCGACGATCGGGCGAGGCGGCCTCGACGTCGATCGAGGCCTTCGCGCGGGTCCGCGCCGAATCCGTGGCCGGAGGGGCGGAACTCGCGCCAGAGGTCGCCGAGGCCTTCGAGGGCGTCGAGTCCCGGCTCCCCCTCTATCAGAGCTACGAGGAGACCCTGTCCGAGCTGTCCCGCCGCATCGAATCGGCGTTGCCCGCCGACGACGGGGTGCGCGACGACTGGGACCGCCTCGTCTTCGAGCCCCTGACGGAACGGCTGATCGAGGCCGTGCGTGGGGCGGGGCTCGACCTGGCGAGGCCGGAGGCGCGTGCCCGCCCGCTCTCGCCCCAGCAGAAGGAGCGACTGGCCGAGGTGTTCAGCGGGGTGGCGAGGGGTTTCCGGTCGCTCGGCCCCGAGGCGGCCGGTCGCGACGACGCGATGGAGAGCGGTGATCGAGCGGAGGCCACGGGCCTCAAAGGGAGAGGACGATGAGCATGGAACGCAATCGGGCCCCGCGCCGGCCTCGATCCTTGACACGGCGGGGCGGGCGGTGGGCCCTCGCGATGCTTGTCCTGGGAGCCCTCTCGGGACCATCGGCCGTCGGACAGGCGCCCGACGCCGGGCCGACGCGGGCCGCCGGCGGGGAGGAGCCCGGCTGGAGCGAGGTCGCCCGCCAGACCCAGAGCCGCGGGATCCCCACGGTCCTGATCGTCACGTCGGAGGCCGTCCCGGAGTCGCGCGCCGCCGCCCGGTCGATCCTCGACGCGAAGGCCGCCGGGCCGTTCGCGGGGCGCGTGGGCCTGGCCGAGCTGTGCGTCGAGGAAGACCCCGAGCAGGCCGCCAAGCTCCAGGCCCGGACCTTCCCGACCTTCGTCGCCTATCGTCGCGGCGAGGGGAATCGGCTCGCGATGGTGGCGTCGTATCGCGGCGACCTGGGGCCGGAGGGGCTCGCGGGATGGCTCCACGGCATCGGCCTCCTCTCGGCCGAGGCTCCCCGGCCCACGGTCGCCGCGACGCGGGATCGGGACGAGGAGGTCTCGAAGGCCGGACTCTTCCACGGCCATGAGCCCGCCCCCTCGCCCCAGCAGTATGCCTATCCCCCGCCGACGCCTCAGTATTACCCCCAGCCGGTCCCGGTTCCGCCCACCAAGTACGTCCCCTCGCCTCCGGTCCGCGAGGTCTACGCCCCGCCTCGCGAGGTGGTTCGCGAGGTCGTCCGCGAAGCCCCCCCGGCGCGACGGATCGTCCGCGAGGCCCCGCGCGAGATGGTCCGCGAGGTCGTCGTCGAGCGCGAGGCCCCGCGCGAGGTGGTCCGCGAGGTCGTCGTCGAGCGCGAGGCCCCCGCCCCTCGCAACCTGATCTCCCGGGGCGTCACCGAGCGCGTCGTCGAACGGGCCGCCCCGCCGCCGGTCGAGCGCGAGGTGATCATCGAGCGCGCCGCCCCGCCGCCGGTCGAGCGCGAGGTGATCGTCGAGCGGGCCGCCCCGCGCGAGGTGATCGTCGAACGCGAGGCCCCGCGCGAGGTCGTCGTCGAGCGAGAGGCCCCCCGCGAGGTCGTCGTCGAGCGGGCCGCGCCCCGCGAGGTCGTCGTCGAGCGCGAGGCCCCGCCCGTCCGCGTCCGGGCCGCGGAGGCCGCGCCGGAACTCTCGCTGGTCCAGCCGGGCATCCTCGACCGCGTCGCCGGCGCGTTCGGAGAGCGCCTGCGGCGTCGCGCCTTGCCCCGAGTGGACGTGGCGGTGGAGACCCAGAGGACCTACCGCCTGGCCCGGCCGGCCCCGGCCGCCCGCATGGTGGCCGAACCGGCCTATGAGATCGAGGAGGAGCCGATCGTGGCCCGCGTCGCCAAGGGTCACGCGCCCTGCCGCCACGGCTGCCGTCCCGGCTGCCCCCACGACCACGGCCACGGCCACGCCCAGCAATACGCGCCGCCGGCCGCGCCGCAGCAGCCCGCCTACTATCCCCCGCCGGTCTCGCCGCAGCAGCCGTACTACCCCCCGGTCCCCTTCAACGCGCCGAGCCCCCAGAATCCCTGACGACTCTGGACATTCCCCACCGGCCCGCCGGCAAGCCGCCGCCTCACTTTCGCGGGGGGGGCCGGCTCGCCGGCGTGGCCGGTTCAGATCTGGAACGGCCTTTGCCGCGCGAACTCGATGGTCACTCCCCTGTGTCCCCCCGTCAGGATGCGGGGCGACTGGCCGTAACGCGACTGGATCCGCGCCCGGATCGTGTTGCAAAACGTCTCGTAGGAGCCCTGGAACGCCCCGCCATCCCAGACGTCGATCAGGGCCCGGGTGAAGGCTCCCTCCGTCCCTTCCTCTTTGGCCGTCTGGTAGTCCTCGCAGGCCGCGATGGTCAGCACGCCGCAGGGCAGGTCGTCCAGCGCCAACGGCCGCATCCTCCGCAGCTTGTCCCGGATCTCAGTCACGTAGAAACCGGACAGGGCGTTGTAGGCCCTTTCGGCCTCCCGGTCGTCCAGGATGCGGTCGCGGAGCATGGCGCCGGCGACGCCTTGACCGGCCCTGGTCCCGCGGACGGCCGCGTCGGACCTGTCCGGGCCCCGGCCTCGCGTGGACGACGATGGCGCGTCGTCGACGGGCGACCGCAGCGAGCGGCCCCGGATGAGCGAGCCGCTATGGCAGCAGTCGGCGAGGACGAGGATCCGGACCCCCGGGCGGAAGTGCGCCCAGAGGCGTAGCAATTCGTCGTCCACCATCTGGCCGTCGTAGAGGCAGATCGTCTCATCGCGGCCGTCGTCCTCGTCGTGAGTCCGATCACCCGCGGGGTCGTCGGGCCAGTGGCTGCCGTGCCCCGCGTAGTGGAGCAGGAAAATATCCCCGTCCCCGCGAAGTTCGCCCGCGACGCGCAGGACCTCGTCTATGAAGTCGCTTCGGGTGGCCTTGGACGACAGGAGGGGGCCACGTGCCTCGAAGCCGGCGCGTGCCGCGAGTTCCGCGACGCGCATCGCGTCTTGCTCGCACCCCGCGAGCGGGGAGACGCCGGGATAGGCATCGGGGTGGAGTTCGTTCAGCCCCACGGTCAGTGCAATCGCCTTCGGCATGATCCGCCTCCATCGGATAGAGCGCCGCGGCCTCGAATCAATGGGGCCTCACCCAAAAAGGCCGCGCCGTTGCGAGCCTAGCCAAACCACGATACAATTTCAATCAAATCCCACGGAGCCGACACAAACCCATCAATCCCCTCTCACTATTCACCGGAGACGAAGACATGCCTCCACTTCGAGGACGATCGGCCCCCTCCCGACGGCTGCTTGCCCTAATCACGCTAGCCTGCCTGGGGCTGATCGCCTCGCGTGGCGTAGCCACCGCCCAGGCGGTGGCTACGCCGCTCGTGCCCGGCGGCGTGGTCCCCGAGGCACCCCCGTTCGAACCGGAGGCGGGGGAGGGGGCCGAAGCCGCCCCCGACGACGGTGCCCCCCCCCCCGCGCACGCGCTCGACGCCGCCCCCGCGACGCTGCCCGGGTGGGCTCCCGCCGTCTATTACGGCGTCCCCCTCTCCCGGCTGAGCGAGGCCAGGCTCGCGGCCGTCCTCGCGATCCTGCGGCGTGAGTATCGACAGGGCGAGTTGAGCGGCCGATTTCTACTGCCCGACGGGACATACGGCACCATGCCCCGCGAGATGGCGAGGGATTACATGCTCGGCGTGTACGTCCACCAGCCGGGGTTCCAGGCCAAGCTCGGAGAGATCCACGGCGCCGCGTTCCCGATCGCGCTTTCCGCCGCCGATCACGCGCGCCTCCGCGACGCCCTGGATGGGGATCCGGCCGGGCTGTCGCCGGCCCCATGGGGGCGGTCCGGGACCCTCCGGTCGGTCGCCGCGTCCGACCTCGACGACGCCGAGTTCGCCCGCGTCGTCCAGCTCCTCCGCGATGTCGCCGAACAGACCGAAAGGATCAGGCTGTCCGATCCGAAGCCGGGCGCCACGGCGGGGACGCCCGATCGGGAGGACATCGAACTCGGGATGACCCAATGGATGGGACGCCGCGGGTTCCGCGACGAGCTCAAGAAAATCGGCCTCCAGATCACCGACCTTGGCTCCCCCAGCGCCCGGGCCGTGCTGGAAGGCGCGCTCCAGGCGGCCCTCCGGACCAGGGCCGCTCCGTCCGGCGTGACATCCGCCCTTACCTGGGATCGACGAGCGATTATCGAGGATCATCTCCGCGAGTGGGACGACTACCTCCGGGCGACGCCCTCGCCCGCCCTGGGGCGGCTCATGGCGCGCGAGGAACGCCGCGCGGCGATCTCCGCGTACATCCGGGCGGGCGGGACCGGCGGCTTCGCGGAATTCCTGCTGCGGCGTCTCGGGCCAGGATGGGGTGCACTATCGCGGGCGGACCTCGCGGCGCTTGATGGGGCGATCGTGAACCTGACCGCCCGGCCGGCATCCGCGCCGATCTACGTCCCTACGGCATTCGCCGCGGCGACCGGCGCGTGCGGGCACGACCACGGTCGGCCGGGGCTCTGCCTCGTCGGCCTCGCGCTGTGCCAGGCCCCGGAACACCCGGAGCGTTGCTGCCGTTACTGCCGCCCGAAGCCCTGAGGAGGCCGGTGCCGCCCGGCCTCCTTCGCCGCCCTCACACGTCCGAGATCGTGAACGGCTTCTGGGCCGCGAACGGGATGTCGACCGCGCCGACCATGGAGATCTGGGGATTCTGGGAGAATCGCACGCTGATTCGCCCCTGGATGGCCGTCTGGAAATCCCTGTAGGTCCCCCCGAACGAGCCCGAGCCCCACGTCTGGAGCAGGCCCCGGGTGAAGGCTCCGTTGGTGCCGATGTCCTTGGAGGTCTCGTTATCGCCGCAGCCGGAGATCAGCAGGACGCTCGCCCGCACGTCCCTCGCGCCGACGACCCCGGACGCCCGGATCCCTTCGTGCAAGGATCGATAGAAGCTCGCCCGGGCGTCGTTCGCCGCGTCGGCCTGCTCCTGGGTCAGCGTCCGGAGGCGGATCTGGCGCGGGTCGGCGTCGAGCAAGGGGTCGCCGGCGCTCCCGGTGGAACGCTCGCGTGCCACGACCGACCGAGCCTGCACCAGTTCGCGATTGGCCGTGTCCTCGTCGGGGAGCCGGATGACGCGGCTCACCGAGCCGCTGTGGCAGCTATCCGACAGGAAGAGGATGCGGACCCCGGGCTTGAACCGCATCCAGAGCCGCACCAACTCGTCGTCGATCATCTGGGCGTCGAACAGGCAGAGCGTCTCGTCCTTCCCGTCGGGCTCCCGATCCCCGTCGGCCGCGTCTCGCAATTGGCTGCCGTGGCCGGAGTAATGGAACAGGAAGATGTCGCCGGCATCGAGCTGGGCGGCGATCCCCTCGACGGCCCCGATCACGTCCCGCCGGCGTCCCGACGACGAGAACAGCGGGGGACGCACCTCGAAGCCCGCGGCCCTGGCCATCTGGCTGATGTCCCTCGCGTCGTTCTCGCAGCCGCCCAGGTCGGACACGCCGGGGTAGGCCGAGGCGCTCACCTGATTGAGTCCGACCGAAAGCGCGATTCCTCTTGCCATGGCTGGAGCGCCTCGCGGGGATGTTGGGGTGTGCGGATAGGGCGAAAGCGGGGCGAAACCATCTCGATCGAGACGTCTCCGAGAGTCTATCCGCCAGACGGCCCGTTGGCAACCGAGGGAAATGGGGGAAACCTGGCGGGGCGAAATCGGCGAAATCACTGGAGCTTCCATCTGAGTGTGTCATAATTGCACAATCTGGTTGGCATCCATTGAGGAGGGATGGAGCCTTCCGGCCCTCGGCTTCCTTGCGATCCCCGGAGGCGGACGGACCGGCCGCGACCGCAGGCGTGAACATTCCGAACTCAGTCCCACGACCAGAGACCCGTCCCCGAGGGCGATCCACCATGTTTTGGGCTTCTCACAAGTCCTTGTTCGTCTCCCTGGGTATCCTCGCCGGCATCCCCGCCGCCCTCGCGACGATCGCCTCGCCGGGAGTCGCGGCCACGACCTCCCCGAGCGAGGAGGCACCCGCCAGTAGGACTTCCACGCAGGCCCCGTCGACGCGGCCCGCGCCGGCGCCCGCCGCGTCGGCCGGCACACCGACTCCTCCCGCTCCGGCCGGCGCGCCGGCCCCCGCCGAGCCGGCCCCCGACGCTCCGGCCGAGCCGGCCCCCGCCGAGCCGGCCGAGCCCGCGGCCCCCGACGCTCCGGCCGAGCCCGCAGCCCCCGACGCTCCGGCCGAGGGGGTGCGTGTGCTGCCTGGCCTGCCCAACGAAGCGCGGATCGTGGTGCCCGACGACGCCCTGCCGGCGGACCAGGCGGTTCTCCCGCCGTTCGCCGGCGTCGAGGCCAGCCCGTTCGGCGACGCCCGCGCCGTCGAGGCGCTGGTCCGATATTTCCGGCGGGTGAACTCCGAGGGGCTCGACCACGTCCGCGTCCGGGAGGGCAACATCACCCGGACGTTGGACCTTTACGAGCGCGTCAGGTTCCTGCTCGACGAGTATCTCGGTCGCGACCGGTTGCCGGCCCAGTTGAAGGAGCTCATCCCCGACTTCCGCCGGGACGCGCTGACGGAGCTCGACAAGCACCGGCTGGGCCAGGCGATCGAGGGGGCGCTCGCCGGCGTGCCCCCGCGCGGCGAGCCCTCGCCCGACGGCGGGGCGGGCTTCGTCCCCCTCGCGACGATCGACGGATTTGAGCTGCTGGCCCCACGAGGGCTCTTCCTCCTGAACAACGGCGTCCTGCCCGCCCACGGGACCGTCACGGCGGAGATCACGGAGCAGGGGGTGGAGGCGCTGGCCTCGTACTTCCGCAAGTTCAACCAGCGGGTCCTCGACCGGGCCGAGGTGCGCGACGGCGGCCCGCGGGCCTCCCGCCGCATGAGCCCGGAGGAGAGGCGCGAGTACCTGCTCGACGTGTACATCAAGCAGGACAAGTTCGTTCGCGAGGTGCTCGCGAGGCTCGTCCCGACCGTGAAGGCCAGGAAGTTCGCCCAGCTGAAGCCCACGGCGATCTTCCAGATCGGCCGCGCCGTCGATCGGGGGCTCTCGCTCTCTTCGAGCTCGGACGTCCCGCAGGCCGGCGTGGACCAGGCGACGGGGGCCCCCCAGCCGCTGGTGGCCCTCGCGGGCTCTGGCGCCGCGGCCGTGCCGGCGACGACCGCGCCGGGGACGACCTCGGTCATCACCGACGCGAACCTGCCCCAGGTCGTCGAGCACCTCCGCCGGATGGACGCGCTGATCGAGCCGATCTACTTCGTCGACCCGCCGGACGGGCCGGAGAGGAGGATGAACCAGGAAGAGCGCAAGGCGGCGCTCGTCCAGTACGCCCGCACGCCGCAATTCGCCAGGGCCCTGAGGGGGATGGCGATCAACTTCCCCTCGCCGCCGACCGAGGGGGACATGGTCCAGGTCAACCGGGCCGCCGAGACGGTCGTGTTCGGGGGCCCGTCGACCCCGGCGCCGACGGGAGGGGCCGTCATCACCGCGGACCGCGTCGCCGCCGTCCGGGCCCATCTGGAGCAGGCCGACGATTTCGCGCGGCGGGCCGACCGCCGCAAGAACGCCCAGCAACGGGCGGGCGAGCTCCTCGAATACGTCCGCTCCCCGAGGGAGGACGGCTTCCGCAAGTTCCTCAAGGAACGGTTCAACGTCGTCGTCACGACGCTCGATCCCGCCGACGACAGGACCCTCGCGGACATCATCACGCAGGTTGTCAACCGCCCCGGCCGGCCGTCCTTCCTCTCGAACATCAACGCGCAGACGATCCTCGGCGTGGCCGGCGTGGTCGGCGACGTGGCGCAGCAGTTCGACGTGCCCGGCGTCGCGCCGATCTTCCAGATCATCCAGTCGCCGGGGTTCTCGAACCTGGTGGGGGGGATCGGCTCCAGCGGGCTGTTCGGCTCGCGAGACATCGTCATCTACGAATCGTACGGCTATTGAGCGGCCGGCGGGCGCGACGCCCGCCGGCCCGTCCGAGCGCCAGGAATTCCACCGTGGAAGGAGCCACGCAACATGGAGAGAGAGTCATGGAACGCCCCAGCTCAGCCGCCCTCCGGGCCCCCGGCCTGGCCCTCGGCCTGACGGCCGCGCTGCTGGCCGCCACCCCCGCCCGGGCCGACGGCCTGCACTTCAAGAAGGAGCGTTACGTCGTCGTGCCCGCCCAGAGGAGCTACGTCCCGGCCGAGACGACGCGGGTCTACGAGCGCCGCTACGTGCCCGTCGCGGTCGCCGACGACCTCGCGGAGTCGAGCGATCGCGGGTCGTCCGCCGCGAGCGAGTTCGGGTACGGGGAAGACGGCAAGCTGAAATATCTCGGCGCCGATGCCGACCGGTCCGCCGAAACGAAGTCGGCCTCCCGGGAGGCCGCTACGCAGCGAGTGTACGTCCGCGACGTCCCGGTGGAGCGCGTCTATGTGCGCGAGGCCCCGGTGGAGCGCGTGCTGATCCGCGAGGCCCCGGTGGAGCGCGTCTACGTGCGCGAGGCCCCGGCCGAGCCGGTCTACCTGCTCCGCTCCAAGAAGCACCACTGGTTCGGCCGCTGAGCGTCCGGCCGGGCGCCCCCCCCACGATTCGTCAACCTGGATAGGGCACCCATGACGACCAAGATGACGACTAAGAAGCAGTCCGGCCGGGCGGCCGCGGGAGCGAACGGCGCGACGGCCTCCACGACGGCCCTCGCGCCGGCGCCGCCCAGCCCAGCCGAGACCGGCCCGGCCTCGCCCAACCCGGTCGGGCTGGTCCCGCTGCCGCCCGGTTTCGACCGCGGCGGCGATCCCCCGCCGCGACGCTCAATCCGAGTCGACGTGGAAGTCGTCCGGGGGTCGATCTTCGAGCAGCGAGGGGTGATCGCGGTCGTCGGGCGCTATGTCGACACGCCCCCCTCGGGCCTCGTGGCCGAGCTTGACGGCCTCCTGGGCCGATGGCTCACGAAGGCGATCCGGCTAGGCATCGTCAGTTCGGACCTCGGCTGCCTTTTCCACATCCCGATCCAGAAGGCGTCCGAGAAGATCGCCAATTCGGGCGTGATCCTGGCGGGCATGGGCGAGGCCGGCTGCTTCTCGCGGGACGACCTACGCTACCTCGCGACCAACATCGCCTACGCGATCCGCGGCCTGGGCAAGCGCCGATTCGCCACCGCGTTGATCGGCACCGGGGCGACCGGCCTGCCGGTCGACGCCTGCGTCCAGAGCCTCCTCCTGGGGCTGAGCGACGGCTTCGCGCGGATTCCCGGGCTCCTCCAGGACGGCGACGAGACGAAGGCCGACAAGGCCGACGGGCGCGACGCGAAGTCCATCGACGCGATGACGATCGCGATCGTCGAGCAGGATCTGGGCAAATGTAACGAGGTGATGAACGCCATCGACTCCATGGCCAAGGAGCTAGACGAACAAAGCGGCATCCTGGTCGACGCGAAGGCGAAGGGGTGGGAGCGTCGCCCGACGCGCGCGGCGCCGAAGACCTCGTCTCCCGACGCCCCCCCGACCCGGATGATGATCACGCAGGTCGACGCCGGCGTGGCGGCGGGCGATCGGGTCGTCTACCAGTTCGCCGCGCTCGGCGGGGGGGGGGCGGCGGTCTCCGCCCGCAACCAGTTCCTCTCCCGGGCCTTCCTCGATCGGCTCCCCGAGCGTGTCGGCCGACCGGGCCCGCGCGAGGAGCCGGAGACGTTCGGCCTTGTGCTCTCCAATTACTTGATCCCTGAAGAGTACCGCGACCTGCTGGAGCGGGACCCGCCGATCACGCTGGTCCTCGACGAGGAGACGGCCCGCTACCCCTGGGAGATGGCGGCCGTTCGCGTGCACGGCCGGGTCCGGTTCCTGGGCGTGGAGCCGGGCGTGACTCGGCAGTTCCGCACCCTCCAATCGATAGCGCCGGGCGTCCCGCCGGTCGAGGGCTCCTCGCCGCGGATCCTGGTCATCGCCGACACCTGCGACGGCGACCTCGCCCTCCCCAGCGCCCGCAAGGAGGGGCTGACGGTCCTGAAGGCGGCGACGCTCGCGCGACAGGCGAGGGGGGATGAGCTCGACCTGCGGGTGACGCTCCGCATCGGCCCGGCGGATCCCACCCGGCCCCCGCTGTTCGACGAATGGAGCCTGCGACAGCTGATCCCGGGCTGCGAGCAGGTCCTGGAGAGCGTCGGGCCGTGCGACCCGCTGGAGATCCTTTCGCTGCTGCTGGACCGGCGTTATGACGTCGTGCACTACGCTGGCCACGGCGAGTTCGACGAGGCGACCTCGCGCAAGGGGTGGGTCTTCTCGCGCGACTGCGTCCTCTCGGCGGACGAGATCTTGAAGGTCCGCCAGGTGCCGCGACTGGTCTTCGCCAACGCCTGCGAGTCGTCCAGGCTCGACGGGGCCGGCCCCAACGCCGGCGTCAAGTCGCGGGTCAGCCTGGCCCAGGCTTTCTTCGCGCGTGGGGTCCCCAACTACATCGGGGCGGCCTGGCCCGTGGACGACGTCATGGGCCAGAGGTTCGCCTACTACTTCTATTGCCGCGCCCTGGGCATCGAACCGGCCGGGCGACGAGGGACCGAGGACGCCGCCCCCCGCCTCCTTCCGAGGGGGCCCGATAACCTTGGCAAGGCCATGGCCTCCGCCCGCGAGAGGTTGATCGGGCGCGATCGCCGAGCGACCTGGGGCGCCTATCAGCACTACGGGCAGGCGTCGTCGTCGCTGCTGGGCGGCTGAGGCCCGCTCGCGGGAGAGGCGCGATCGGCCCCATCCCGCGAGCGTCCGAGCCTCGCGATGAGCCTCGACCGCTCACGGCCTCGGCGGCGCCAGCGCGTCGAGCCGGTCCAGGATGTCGTCGAGCTTCTCCTCCACGCGCCGGAGGCGGCGGTCGAACGAGGCGGGGGCCGTCGGCTCGGGGCCGGCCTTCGGTTCGGGGCGGGGGGCCGGGAGGGGGGGGCCGAAGATTTCGGAGCTGAGAACCTCGCCCCCGGCGCGGGTCAGCAGGGCCGGCAGGAGTAGTTCGCGGCGGTTCGGCTGCCTGGGGAGTCGCCGAACCGCGCCGTCGACCATCCCGAGGATGTAGCCGTCGGCGTCCTCGACGAGCGCCGGCATGTCGCCGCCCGGCGTGATCCCGCCGGGGACGTTCAACTCGCCCGGCCGGGTCCACTCCACGGCGTCCTCGGCCACGACGAGGAACGCGGTGTTCGAGGTCCCGTCGAGCACGTCGCGGATCTCCATGCCCCGGGCGGCCTGGGGCTCGGCCTTTCCGCCCCCCGTCGGCTTCTCGACGGCGACCGTCGCGTCCGCCGGCGGTGCCCCGCCGCCCATCATGGCCCCCATCCCCATCATTCCGGTGTCCGCCGGCCCGGTGCCCATCATGGCCCCCATGCCCATCATCCCGGCATCCGCCGGCCCGCCCTCGTCGGGCGGCCCGAACATGGCGCCCGGCGCGTCGATCCCTCGAATCCGGGTCTTGCCCGGGGGGGCGGGGTGGCCCGGCGTTTCGAACACCGCCGGCATCCTGGCGATCAGTTGCCGGTTGTGGGTGCTGTCCCAGGGCTCGTGGAGGCGAAACTCGTTGTACAGCTCCTGCTGGTCGAGGAGCGGCAGGATCGCGACCCGCCAGCTCAGCAGGGGGCGGCCGTCGACCGATCGGATCGCCGGGGGCGGGAATGAGCCCTCGGCCGCGTGGTGGTTGTGCAGGGCGAGGAGGAGCGTCTTGAGGTTGCGGTCCAATTGGGCGCGATCCCCCGGCACCGCCTTGGCGATCGACGCGGGCCGCGTCGCCTCCTGGGCCGGGGGCGGGTCGGCGGTCCACGCGGTCGCCGAAAGCCCGACGAGGGCCAGGCCGCCCGCGATGGCGGCGCCCGAGAGTAGGATCCTTGAGAGCATCATCGGCGCGACTCCCGAGGTCAGGGCCGCGACGGCGGCCGGGACGGCGGCCGGGGCCGCGACCATGGCCAGCGTCGCGCGGAGCAGGGGGGCGGACACGGGGGACGCGAACGACCCGGGGGACGAGGCAGCCGCCAGCGTTGCCGTCGCCGGGGCGATCCCCCGACGGACCAGCCGCGACCTCAGCGCCTCCCTCGCCCGCGACAGCCGGCTCTTGATCGTGCCGACCGGGCAGGCGAACGTTATCGCCGCCTCCTGCTCGGTCGAGCCGTTCAGGAGGCAGGCCACGAGCACGTCGCGCTGGGCCGACGGCAGCCGGGCCAGCTCGGCGTCGAGGATCGGCATGACGTCGGACCACTCGGCCCGACCGTCGTCCCGCGCCGGGATGTCGTCGGCCAGCGACCCGGTCCGGCTCCGGGCCGACCGGCTCCGCGACTTGGCGGCGACGCGCGAGGCGACGCCGTGCAGCCACGGCCCCAATCGATCCGGGTCGCGCAGGCCGGGCCCCTTGCGGGCCAGGACCAGGAACGTCGCCTGGAAGGCGTCGTCGACGTCGGCCGGGTCGCGCAAGATCCGCCGGCAGACGCCCCGGACCATCGGCCCGTGCCGCCTCACCAGCGCCTCGAAGGCGTCCTCGTCGCGCCGGGCGCGGAACCGCTCCAGCAGGTCGCCGTCCCCCGAGGGATCGACGCCCCGGCTCAGCAGCCGCCCCAGCCCCTGAACGATCGCGCCGCGGTCTCGCTCGCCCATCCTCGGCCCCCGTCGGTCGTCTCGCGTCCATCGTACACTGCCCGCGAGGGCCGCCGGGGTTCCGACGATCCGGGAAAAAATTCCGAGCCGGGCCGAAAACCTGAAATCCCGCGGTACCCGCCGAGGATCATTCCGGGCGTTAGGATGCTCCTTGGCAATTCGGAATCTGGGATCGAGAGACAGGGCAGGGGGCCATGCGTCTCGCCGGGCTTGATCTCGCGGCGACCAGCGGCGGCCTGATTCCTCCCCTCTTCCGCCGGGCAAGGGCGGCCGCGCCAGCGGCGGGCGGGGGTCGGCGCGCCTCGTAGGATAGCGCCGGCCGCGCCCGCCACGAACCGCCGCTATCTCGACTGTCCGACGACCCCCGCCCGGCCCTTCGGGCCAACCTCTCCCGGCGGGAGAGGGGACGCGCGTTGCACGCTCGGGGATCCAAACACCACTTCGAAAACGACGAACGAAGCCAACGCAGAATCGCCACCAAGCTCTAACCCAATAACACCTTGCATCGAAACCATGGGGTGTTTCGCGATGACGAACGAAGCCAACCGCCGGGGGACGGCGTCGGCGGTGTCCGGGATCGACGGCCGCGCGGGGTCCGGACGGGCCGTGTCCAGGAATTCCGCGCGAGAACGGGTTGGACCTGGCGGCTTATTCCTGTCGCGCCGGGGTGGAAATGGAAGGGTTGTCGGGGTTCGCGGGGTCGTCGCGGAGCGGCCGACGGATGGGCCGGATCGGGGTCGACTTGCGCCCAAGCCGCGGGGGGGGGGAACCGATCCAAGAGGGCGTCGGGAATACCGGGGCGGGCGGCGGACGGACTCGCCGGCCCCGGGTCATGGATGGGAAGCCGACGCTCTACGCAGTGGGGACCAAACGTGCCTAATCCCTGGAGTCGCCGAGGAGTGGGGGATCGCCGCGCCGGCCTGGCGTTCCCCCGGCTGGGCGTCGGGCTGGTCGCGGGCGCCTTGGCGATCGTCGCCCCGGCGGCCTCGGCCCCGACGCGGGCCTCGGAGCCGTCGGTCGCGGGCGCCCGCCGGACTGCGGTGGTCGAGGCGGTCGAGAAGGCCAAGGGGGCGGTGGTCAACATCTCCAGCGAGAAGAAGGCCGCGTCCAGCAGCCGGTGGCCCTTCTCGCCCGAGGAGAACCAGCGCCCTCGCGTCAACGGCATGGGCTCGGGCGTCATCGTCGACGGCCGGGGCTACATCCTGACCAACCACCACGTCGTCGACAAGGTGCAGGGGATCCAGGTCCAGCTGCTGGACGGCTCGGCCTATCCCGCCCTGGTGCTCCAGGTCGATCCGGTGATGGACCTCGCCCTCATCAAGATCGAGCCCGCCTCGCCGCTCCAGGCCATCACGATCGGCACCTCGTCCGACCTGATGCTGGGCGAGTCGGTCATCGCGATCGGCAACGCCTTCGGGTACGAGAACACGGTCTCCCTCGGGATCATCGGCGCCCTCCACCGGGACCTGACGCTCTCCGACGACCAGGTCTATCGCAACCTGATCCAGACCGACGCCGCCATCAACCCGGGGAACTCCGGCGGGGCGCTCATCAACATCGAGGGCGAGCTGATCGGGATCAACGTGGCCGTGAGGGCCGGGGCCCAGGGGCTCGGCTTCGCGCTGCCGGTCGACGAGGTGAAGCGGGCCGCGGCCGAGATGCTCAGCACGCGGCGGATCGCCGCCACCTGGCACGGCGTCGTGGCGGCGGAGACCCTCCGCGGGGGCCATCGCGTGCTCGTCGCGGCCGACGTCCAGCGCGGGGGGCCGGGGGAGGCCGCCGGGATCCGGCCCGGCGACGAGCTGGTCCAGATCGCCGGGATGCCCGTCGCCAACGCCCTGGACGTGGAGCGGGCGTTCCTCGACGCCAGGCCCGGCGCGCCGGCCCAGGTCGTCGTCCGTCGCGGCGGCGCCGAGGTCCCGCTGGCGCTGGACGTCCGCCCGCTCCCCCGGGGCGCGTCCCTCGCGTCGCTGGAGCCCGGCGACCCGATCTGGGAGTCCCTGGGGCTGAGGACCGCGCCGGCCTCCACCGAGGACGTCGCCAACGTGAACCCCAAGCTCCGCGGCGGCCTGCTCATCCAGGCCGTCTCCCCCGGCAGCCCGGCCGCCGCCGCCTCGCTCCAGCGCGGCGACATCCTGGTCGGCATGAACGTCGGCGAGCGGAACTGGGAGACCATCCGGCCCGACCACATCCTCCACGTCCTCAGCCAGCCCGAGGCCGTCCAGACCGACTCGGCGCTGCTCTACGTCATCCGCCGCAACGGCCTGCAACAGCGGCGGATCAGCCTGGCCGACCCCCGCGTCAAGAACATAATCGCCCAGTAGACGCGGGGCGGCGTCCCCCGGATGCATCGGCCGTCCCCGATCCGCATCCAAGCCCACGTCCATCATGCCGCGCGGTCGACACCGCCAGCCCCGTGAGATATGGTGAAGGCCGGGCGAGATGGCCCCCGCGATAGCCGCGGGGGCCCCGCCGCCCGCCACCGCGGACGCGCCGGATGCAGGATCGCGACGACTTCGACCACGCCGACGAGGAGCCGCACCCAGAAGGGGACGCGCCGGGGCATGACCTGATCATCGTCCTCGGGGTGTTCGGCGAGGGGGGCCTGGCGCCGCTGGCGGTCTTGCTCGGCTGGTTCCTCTCGTGGTCGCCGCTGCGGGACTTCTCCTGGGACCTGGGCGCGGCGCTGCTCGGGGCCGTCCTGGCGGTCCCTCCGCTGGTCGCGATGCTGACGCTGCTGCGGCACCCCTTCGGGCGGTTCGTCCAGGTCAAGCGGTTCTTCGAGGACGAGCTGCTGCCGCTGCTGAACAACAGCCGGTGGGGCGACCTGGTGCTGATCGCGATCGCCACGGGCGTCGGCGAGGAGATGCTGTTCCGCGGCCTGTTCCAGCCGATCCTGGCCTCCGAGCTGGGGACGCCCGCCGCCGTGCTGCTCACCAGCATCATCTTCGCCGCCCTGCACCCGATCTCGATCCCGTACTTCTACGTGATGCTGGCGCTCGGGGTCTACCTGGGGACCGTCTGCGTCTTTTCGGGGAACCTGCTGACGTCGATGACTTGCCACGGCGCGTACAACTTCCTGCTCCTGGCGCGGCTCCTCCGCCTGCACGACCCGAACCGCCCGATGCGCAACCCGATCGAGGCCCTCGACTCGGACCAGAGCATCGACGACCACGACTGACCCGGCCGCCGCGACGGCGAGCCGAGGCGATCAGGCCAGGCCGTGCTTCTTCAGCTTGCTGAAGAACGTGCTGCGGGGCATCCCCAGGATCCGGGCGGCGACGCTCTTGTTGCCCTCGGCCTCCTCCATCGCCTCGACCAGCCGCTGGCGCTCGTAGGACGCGAACTCGGACCCCCATTCGTCCGCCGCCTCCGCGGCCGGCGTCGGCGTCGCGACGGGGGGGGCGGGCGAGGGCCGCCTCGCGATCGCGACCGGGCGCGACGGGACGACCGCGGGGGCGGTCGACGCCCGGGGTCGGTAGCGCCGGCGCAGGGGCTGGCGGACCTCCGCCGGCAGGTCGGCCGCGGTCAGCGACGGCCCGTCCGCCAGGACCACCCCGCGCTCGATCGCGTTCTCCAGCTCGCGGATGTTGCCCGGCCAGTCGTGGGCGAGGAGGGCCTCGACGGCCTCCGGCTCGATGTACGTCAGCACCTTCCCCGTCCGGGCCGCGTAGACGTCCAGGAAGTGCATCGCCAGCTCCAGGACGTCCTCCCTGCGCTCGCGCAGCGGGGGCGTGGTCAGCCGGATGACGTTGAGCCGATAGTAGAGGTCCTCGCGGAACTTCCCCTCGCGGATCAGGGCCTCCAGATCCTGGTGGGTCGCGGCCACGATCCGCACGTCGACCCGCACCGGCTGCGAGCTGCCGACCCGCTCGAACGACATCTCCTGGAGCACCCGCAGCAGCTTGGTCTGCACCTCCAGGTTGATGTCGCCGATTTCGTCGAGGAACAGGGTGCCGCCGTCGGCCTGCTCGAATCGGCCGACGCGGTCGCGGTCGGCCCCGGTGAAGGCCCCCTTCACGTGCCCGAACAGCTCGGACTCCAGCAGGCTCTGCGAGAGCGCCGCGCAGTGGACCTTCACGAACGGGCGGCCGGCGCGCGGGCTGGCGGCGTGGACGGCCTCGGCCAGCAGCTCCTTGCCGGTGCCGCTCTCGCCGCGGATCAGCACGGCGGACGGGCTGGCCGCGACCTTCCGCGCCATCTCCAGCATCTTCCGCGACGCCGGGCTCGACCCCCGGATCCGATCGAAGGCCGGGGCGTGGTCCGACGCGTCGCCGCCGGCCTCCTGGCCGGGCGAGGCGGCGGCCTCGCGCTCGGCGCGGTCGCGGAGCTGGTCCTGGAGGATGAGGATCCGCCGCTGCTGCTCGGCGATCTTGTCGACCTTGTCGCGCAGCTCGTGGTTCAGGGTCTCCAGGGTCTCCTGGATGCCGGCCGAATGGAGCGCCATCGCCGAGACGGAGCAGAGGGCGCCCAGGAACGCCATCTCCTCGTCGCCATACGGCAGGCCGCTGCGCCTGGGGCCCAGGACCAGCACGCCGGCGAGCTTGCCGTCGGCGCCGATCCCGCACGCGGCGTCCCCCCCCAGCCGGATCATGGCGTCGGTCGCCGCGTCCGCGCCGACCGAGCCCGCCGCCTGCGACGCCCGGATCGACGACGTCCTTCGCAGCCGCTCGATGAGCGGATGGCCCGCTTCCAGCACGGCGTCATCCGGCGAGGGGCCGTGGCTCGCGGCCAGCTCGAACCGGCCCCCGTCGGCCGAGGAGAGGTAGAGCGAGCCCCACTCCAGCCGGAGCACCTCCGCCGTCCCCTCCAGAAGCCGCGTCCCCAGCGTCTCGCGGTCGACCAGGCTGCCGACGGCCAGCCGCATCTTCTGCATCGCCTGGTCGAACTTGTACTTCTCGCGGAAGAACCGCCGGTCCAGCACCCGCTGGAACCGACCCCGCACCACCTCGGAGACCGCCAGCACCACGATCACGGAGACCGTGGCCATCACCGCCCCCCACGACGGCCCCAGCGACGCCAGCCGGTCGCCGATCAGCTTGCCGCTGATCAGCAGGAGCCCCGAGTAGATCAGTCCGGCCGTCGCGCTGAAGACGAAGTACGCCACACCCCGGTTGACGATCTCGTCCACCTGCAGCAGCTTGTATCGCGTGATGCTAAAGGCGTGGGCGATCGTATAAAGCAGCGACACCGTGAACATCGGCCACGCCGTGCTGTCGCGGCCGAGGTTCGACGGGTCGATCACCGTCTGGGCCATCAGGTAGCCGATCAGGACCGACGACGCCACCGTCGCCAGCAGGATCCACTGGACCTGATTCCGCTCCCGCCGTCCTCGCGCCCGCCGATAGCTCACCACCAGGCAGACCACGCAGAGGCCGAACAGCAAGACGGCCACCCAGACGTAGCTCAACGCCAGCGTCCGGATCATCTCCAGGGCCGTCGTCCCGCGAGAGGGGGTGTCGCTCAGGCGGAACCAACGCGAGGCGTACATGCTCCCCCAGAGCCCCCCCAGGAAGAGCGCGGGGAGCCCGTAGAGCGCGCCCAGCAACCGCCATCGGTGGAGCAGGAGCAGGGGGTTCGGCCGGGGGAACACCAGGTAGAAATGGAGGTTCACCGCCGGCACGAACAGCGCGAAGGCCACGAACGGGTAGATGAGCCAGGGCTGGCCCACGATCTCCGTCCAGTGATACCCCCCCATGAACGCCCCGACAGTCACGATGCACAGGGCGAAGAAGCACCGGGCGGAGCTGTCGTTGGGCCGCTTCCAGAAGACCCAGGCCCCGACGCCGAAGATCATCATCTCCTGGATGAACCACAGGCACGTCCAGATGTACGAGCCCTGGGGCGTGTAGCGCACCTCGGCCTTGGCCGCGCGGATCTCCTCCGTCTCCTTGTCCATCCAACGGACGTTGACCCACTGCCCCACCCGGCCGCTCAGGTCGCGCATCGCGGCGATGTAAGCCGCGTAGTCGCCCCGCCCCAGGTCGACCTCGCCGACCGAGAGCAGCAGATCCCCCCGCCGCGGACTCTCGGCCTCCCCCTCGGCGTTCACCCAGCGATAGTTCGGCGAGACGTTATCCTCGACCACCGTCCCGAACATGCACCGCACGCCGATGGTCCCCATCCAGGCGACATGGACCACCACCATCGCCGAGTAGAGGATGACCAGGGCCGAGATCGCGACATAAAACAGCCGCAGGCCCGCCCAGCGTTCCGTCAACCATGACGCCGGTCTCTCCCCATTCGAGGGGCCATCATCCCATGCCGAGCGCCAGGCCCGTGATCCGCTCTCGACGGGCATCACCCCATGCCTCCTACAAACCGACTCCGAAGATCCTGGCATCGGGCCAAAGCTAGATCTCCTAGCCTTCCCAATTCCACCTGCAAGCCATCTTCATCATCAGCATTTCGGCGCTGAACTGCAAGAACGGCGCTGTCGAAGTTTCGTCAAAATTCGGCATGCCGAGGTGTCGATCAAATCAACGACGCAAATAGCGAGCGATGTCGACACCTCACCGCGAGGGCCCCGGCACAGCCTCCCGATTTCCCCTACACACCGCATAGCACCCCACATCTGGGAACATGATCCGACTAGGAAAGATGGAAAGCCGGGAATCCCGATGTATCGGCGCGTCCCGGCGTCTTTCGGCGCTGAAAAATCGCCGAGCTAACGAAGGGGCGATTTCGACGAGGTCAAGTCACGGCAAGCGCGCATCGAAAAAAGATGCGTCGGCGAGCGCCGGGCACCCGACGTGCGTTAAGGGTCGTTCGATTCCGCGGGCCGTCGCCTTCTCATCGGAAGGGTCGACAAGCCGATCAGGGCGTCCGCCCGCGGCCAATCACACCATGAGTCGGCAACTTTGGCGGCTGTGGGCACGCGACGCGGGCAGGGGGGTAGGATGCGGCTTTCCAGGAAATGGCGAGGTCATGACGCGGTGCTCGTCCCGGACGCCGGGGCGAGGGCATCGCATCGCGTGACCGTCGAGGGCGAGGACTTCGACGTCGTCCGCATGGGGAAGGGTGACCCGCTCGTCGTGGTCCCCGGCCTGGCGGGCGGGTGGCGTCTGACGACCCCATTGCTGAACGCCCTGGCGCGGCGGTTCCAGGTAATCTCCTACAATCTCCGCGGCGACCGGACCCATGGGGCCGGTCCGCTCGGGGCGACTCGTACTCCCTATGTCGAGATCGGCCAGCACGCCGCCGACCTGGCCGCTCTGATCGAGCGGTTGGGCCTGGAGCGGCCCTCGGTCCTCGGCGTTTCGTTCGGCGGGGCGATCGCCCTGGAGTTGGCGGTCGAGCATCCCCACATCCTCGACACGCTGGTCGTGCACGGCATGGAGCCCAGGTTCAAGGCGACGACGGCCTCGGCGATCGTCCGCCACGTCCTGGAACGGTATGCCCTGCCGCCGGACAGCCCGTTCATCAACCAGTTCCTGAACCTGCTGTACGCCCGCAAGCCCGAGCCCGGCCCGGCCCACGACGTGGTCGTGGATCGGATCTGGCGGACGCCGCAGACGGTGATGGCCCACCGACTGGCGCAGCTTGAACAGTTCGACGTCACGGATCGCCTCTGGCGGCTCGACGTCCCGACGCTGGTCCTCGCCGGGGCGAAGGACGCGATCATCCCGGCCTCGCGGCAGAGGCGGCTGGCCCAGGAGATCTCCGGGGCCCGCTTCGAGGCGATCGAGGGCGCCGGCCACATCGCGTTCGTCACCCACGCCGACGCCATGGCCCTCCAGGTCCAGGCCCACATGGAGCGCGTCAAGGCCCACGTTTGACCGCTCGACGAGTCATCCTCGGGAAGTCTCCCCCCCGTCGGATTCGGCCCCGGCGGGGGTGGAGCTTCTTGAATCGAACAAGCCGATCATCCTCGGGAAGTCTCCCCCTCGCCGGATTCGGCCCCGGCGGGGTGGGAGCTTCTTGTTTTTCGAACCGGTCCCGAAAGCCTCAGGGCAAATCCCGGACGACGTGGCAGCGGGCGGCCCAATCGTCCCACGCGCGGGCGAGCCTGGCGACATCGTCGGCATGGGTCGCGGCGAGGTCATGTATCTCGGCCCGGTCGACGTCCATGTCGTACAACTCCCACGGCCCATCGCTCCGGGCGACCAGCTTCCAGAGTCCGTCGCGGACGGCGCGATTCCCCTCGTGTTCCCAGAACAGGAGCCGAGGCGCGTCGGGCTCGCCCCGGAGGGCGGGGACCAGGCTGATCCCCTCCATCGGAGGGATCCCGCGCTCGCCGGCCGGGTAGCGAGCCCCGGAGACATCGACGCAGGTGGCCATCACGTCGATGATGTGGCCGACCTGCCCCTCCAACTCGCCCTTCCGCGCGAAGCCCCGCGGCCAGCGGGCGATCAACGGCGTGCTGATGCCCCCTTCATGGGCGTGGTGCTTGTACAGCCGCCACGGCGTATTGCTGGCGCCCGCCCAGGCGGAACCATAGCTGATGTAGGTGTCGGGGCCGCCCATACTGTCCAGGTCATTCCCGGCGTGGAGGATGTTGGTGGTCTTCGGCCCGGTCGCTACGTCGAAGCCCCAGGGGTCCCACTCCGCGCAGGCGCCGTTGTCGGAGAGGAACAGGATCAGGGTGTCGTCGAGCCGCCCCGTCCGCTTCAGCTCTCCCATGACCCTGCCAATCGCCGCGTCCATTCGGTCGACCATCGCGGCGTAGATCGCCATCCGTCGCGCGAGGTCGGCGCGGCGGTCGGCGGGGAGGTCGCTCCAGGCGGGGTTCACTCCCTCCTTGTGGTGGAACGGGTGGACCCAGTCCGAGCGCGGCGTCAGCGGCGTCGAAGCCGGGACAATCCCCATGGCCTTCATGCGGGCCAAGCGCTCCTCGCGGATCGCGTCCCAGCCCTTCGCGTAGACATCGGCGTAGCGATCGACGTCCTCCCTCGGGGCGTGGAGAGGGAAGTGGGGGGCGTTGAAGGCGAGGTAGAGGAACCAGGGCCGGTCGGGTTCTCGGCGGGCTTCGTCCAGGAATTCGATCGCGTAGTCGGCGAAGGCGTCCGTCGCGTAGAAGCCGCCCGGCGGGTACTCCCGCCTCGGCCGGCTGGCGGGGAGGCGGGTGTAGAACGGGTCTTCCCGCCAGAAGGAGTTGAACCCGCCGATCATGCCGTAGAAGTCGTCGAACCCGCGCCGGATCGGCCCCGGGTTCGAGCCCAGGTGCCACTTGCCGACCATCAGCGTGCGATAACCGGCCCCGCGCAGGACCTCCGGGATGGTCGCCGTGGCCTGGACGAGATGGCCGCGATAGCCGGGGCGATCCGGCCCCTCGTCGGCCGTCATGTCGCCGACGCCCGCCTGGTGAGCGTACAGTCCGGTGAGGAGCGACGCCCGCGTCGGGCAGCACCGCGAACCGTTGTAGAAACGAGTGAACCGCAGCCCTTCGGCCGCGAGGGCGTCGAGGTTCGGCGTCCGGATCTCGCCGCCGAAGCAGCCGAGATCCGAATACCCCAGGTCGTCCGCCAGGATCAGCAGGATGTTCGGCCGATCCACCGCGACGGCTGGCGCTGCCGTCATGAGCACCGTGGCCAGCAGGACACACAGCCGAAGCCCGCCGCGTCTGTCCGTCATGCGTCGATCCCTCAACGGTAGCCCCGGTACGCCTTGCCGATCTCCCGGAGCTTCGCGGGGTCGCCGCCGACGCCCGACCAGTGGAAGATCATGACGCCGGTCGACGGGGCGCGGGTGCCGTGGTCGACGATCGCGCCGACGTCCTCGGGGCGGACCTTCTCGCCCCAGTCGGCGACCTGGACGATGGGCCAGATCTTGTGGCGTTCGCCCGGCTCGCCGCGAATCCCCAGGTGCTCGCCGAGCCAGGCCGTCTGGCGCGAGATCCACGCCGGGTCGTCGGCGTGGCCGAAGCGGGCGTGGTAGGGCATGATGCTGAAGACGTCGACATACTCCGCTTGCGCCTTCAGGTCGATGGCCAGCTTGTCGCGCAGGGCGCCGTCGCGCTCCTCGACGGTCCAGGGGCAGTGGAACGTGCCGAGCAGGGCGTCGGGCCGGACCTCGTCGACGATCGCGCGGAACTCGCGGACCCAGTCCGTGAAGACGCCGCAGCGCCAGTCGACCCACGCGCGGCGATGCTCGCCCAGCAGCCTGGCGGAGATCGCGGCGGTCGGCCCGTCGCCGAGCGGCGTGCCGGTCGCCTTGGAGAAGGCCTTGAGGCAGCGGTCGCAGAAGCAGGTGTCGGGCAGGTTGGGCTCGGCCTGCTCCCAACTCGCGTGGGCGTGGTGATAGTCGAGCCAGATGCCGTCGATCGGCGCGTCGGCCAGAGTCTTTCGGAACGCGGCCATGCGGTCGCGACGATGCCCCTCGTGCGTGGGGCAGATCCCCTGCCAGCCGTCGGGGGCGGGGCTTCGCTCGCCGTCCGTGCCGACGGGGGCGGCGTCGGGGTGGTCGGTAAGGTACTCCGCGTCGTGCATGGTGTTGAATTCGGCGAAGACCCTCACGCCCGGCGCCTTCGCCTTCAGGCCCGACACCACTTCGGACGTCGCCCCGCCCGACCCGATCCAGACGGCGTTGATCCCGTAGTCTTCCAGCGTCTCGCCCCCCTCGAAGATTCGGGTCGGCACGCCGCCGTAGATCCCCCGAATCTCCAGGTTGGGGCGAGACTCGCGCGCCTGGTCCTCGTAGGCGGAAGCGGCCGGGACGAGGAGGATGGACAGGCCGATGAACATGCGAAGCGTTGTCATGAGATCGTCTCGTCGCGGGGGCAGTGTGGTGGGCTCGCGCGGACGCGGCGGGGCGAAGTCGATAACCCGTCATCTTGCCAGCCCGCCCACCCCGGGGCAACCCGCGGGGTCGATCCAGGACGCGCCGGCCCCCATCGACCCACGCGTCTCATGCCGATAAGATCGAGACGGGTGGACTCCTTCGCTCATTCAGGAGGTCACGATGCGGACGCTGAAATTCGTGTACTGGGAAGACGGCGACGCCTTCCTCGGCTACCTCATCGAATTCCCCGACTACTGGACCCAGGGGGAATCGCTCGAGGACCTGAAGGGGCATCTGATCGATCTCTACCGAGACCTCACGAGCGGCGAGATCCCGGGAGTACGGCGGGTCGGCGAGCTGGTCATGCCATGAAGAGGGTGGATCTGATCCGGGCCATCGAAGGGCTTGGCTGCGTCCTCATTCGCCATGGTGGTGCCCACGACTGGTATCGCAACCCAGTGACCGGGGTTTCCCAGCCGGTGCCCCGGCATCGAGAGATCAAGGAGCATCTGGCCCGCCGGATCATCGCGGTCCTTGGGGAGCCGAGGCAGGAGGGCGGCAGGGGCCGAGGATGAACCCGACCGCTCGGACGCGGTGGCCCCGGCCGCGTGGACGCCGATCGTCCCGCTCGATTTTGGCCTCCCCTGTTGATCCGGGCGACTCTCGGGGATACAGTGATCTTGTCGAGAACGGCGACACGCGCCCCTCGACGCTCTCGGATCGCGCGACCGTGGCGCGACGGACTAGAGCCCGCTCCCGCGAAGAGGCTGGACTCCCGCGGGCCCGGGGAGGCTAGAACGAAAAGGAGGTGATCGCGTGTGTAGTGACAACCAGAGGCGGCTCGCCTAACGGCAGCCGACGGGTTGCCCGTCGGGCAAGCCGCATATCTGAAAGCCTATCATAGGCTAGATTCGGCCGGGCTCGGTCTACACCCGGGCCCGGTCGAATTCGCTTTCTTCCATACGATCGATCGAGATTCAGGGATCCTTTCGCGTGACGCTCGGCCTGACCGCGACCTACTTTACTGGCTCCTATCTGGGCTGGCGGCGTTGGTACTTTACCAACGTCGAATCAGGTCGCCGGGCTGTGTGCGGAGGTTCCCGCTAGGATCCCCCCATACAAGCAGATACCCAAGGCCCCGGGACCTGATATCAGGACCGGGGCCTTTTTCGTTTCCAGACCTAGCGAGCGAGCCGAGCTTCCGAAAACCCGACCCCGCGACGTTCGCGGGGGGGTCGGATCCGACGGCCGCCCGACAACCAGAGAAGGGGCGTCGACCGTGATCGTCGTGATGAAGCCGGACGCGAGCGGGGCGCAGATCGAGGCCATGACGCAGCAGATCGCCGAGTTGGGGCTGACCCCGCAGGTCATCAAGGGCGAACATCAGACGGTCGTCGCGGCGCTCGGGCAGGAGCGGCCCGGCATGGCCGAGACGCTCGAGGTCGGCGGGGGGGTGGAGAAGGTCCTGCCGATCATGGCCCCGTACAAGCGGGCGTCGTCGGAGGTCAAGAAGGACCGCACGGTCGTCAGGGCGCTCGGGCTGGAGGTCGGCGGCACGAAGGTCGCGGCCATCGCCGGGCCGTGTTCGGTCGAGAGCGAGGAGCAGATCGTCTCGATCGCGAGGAAGCTGAAGGAGCTGGGGGCGACGGGGCTCCGCGGCGGGGCGTTCAAGCCGCGCACCAGCCCGTACAGCTTCCAGGGGCACAAGGAGAACGGCCTGAAGATGCTGGCCGTCGCCCGCGAGGAGACCGGCCTGGCGATCGTCACCGAGGTCATGGCGCCCGAGCACGTCCCGATGGTCGCCCGGTACGCCGACGTCCTCCAGATCGGCGCCCGCAACATGCAGAACTATCAGCTCCTCCAGGCCGTCGGCGACTCCGGCAAGCCGACGCTCCTCAAGCGCGGGATGAGCTCGACCGTCGAGGAGTTCCTCCTGGCCGCCGAGTACATCCTCGACCGCGGCAACCCCAACGTCATGCTCTGCGAGCGGGGCATCCGGACGTTCGAGGACCACACCCGGTTCACGCTGCCGCTGGCGACCGTCGCCTACCTGAACGAGAAGTCCCACCTCCCCGTGGTCGTCGACCCGTCGCACGGCACGGGCAAGTCCAGCCTGGTCGCCTCCATGTCCAGGGCCTCCGTCGCCGCCGGGGCCGACGGCCTCATCATCGAGGTCCACGAGGATCCCAGGAAAGCCGCCAGCGACGGCGCCCAGACCATCACCCCCGAGGCCTTCGGCCAGCTCATGGCCCAGTGCCGCCGCGTCGCCGAGGCGGTCGACCGGACGATGTGAGCCGTGGCGATCAAGCCGGGCGGGTCATCTCATCTTCATCCCTTCTCCCCTCGTGGGAGAAGGTGCCCCGGAGGGGCGGATGAGGGGCGCGCGACCCGAGAGCGTCGGATCGGGATCCCTCGCTGGACGGCGGGCGCGTCGCCGGTTGCCCCCTCATCCGGCCTTCGGCCACCTTCTCCCACGAGGGGAGAAGGGGGGGCGTCCGCTCGCTTCCGGACCCCGATGAAGCAGCAATGCCGCCTTATTCCACCCCCGCCGGGGCGCCGTGCGCCTCGTCCCAGGCGCGGGGGATGTGGACGCAGTCGGGCTCGGAGGCGAAGGGGTCGCCGGTGACGGCGAACGTGCGGGCGCGGCTGCCGCCGCAGACGTGGCGGTATTCGCAGACGCCGCACTTGCCGCTGAACGAGTCGGCGTCGCGGAGGCGGCGGAAGATCGGCGAGTTCTGGTAGACGTCGACCACGTCGTTGAACGGCACCATGCCGCAGGTCAGCGGCAGGAAGCCGCTGGGGTGGATCAGGCCGGCGTGGCTGACGAACAGGATGCCCCGGCCGTCGTTGACGCCGGGGAGGCCGCCCTCCCAGCCCCGCGCCGACATCTTCATCGGCTCCGCCTTGCCGGACTCCTTCCGCTTCTGGAGGACGTATCGACGGTAGTGCATACCCTCCGTCGTCTTGACCATGAACGAGTGTTCGCGCGAGATGTCCCACAGGCGCTCGAACGCCTTCTCGTAGCGCTCGCCGTCGAGCCGCATCTTCTCGGAGGCCCGGCCGACTGGGATGATCAGGAACAGCGACCACAGCGCGATCCCGTGCGGCTCCAGCATGTCGGCGATGGCTTCGAGCTGGCCGTAGGTGTCCGGGGTCAGCGTGGTGTTGACCTGGATCGGGAGGCCGGCGGCGCGGGCGTCGTCCATGATCCGGTGGGTCATGGCGAACGAGCCGGCGACGCCGCGGAGCTTGTCGTGGGTCTCGGCGTCGGCGCCGTCGATCGAGACGGCCATCCGGCTGATGCCCGCCTCCTTCAACTCGCGGATCGCCTCGGCCGTGACGAGCGGCGTGGGGGAGGGGGTGATGGCTGTCTGGATGCCGGCCGACCCCGCGTGGCGGATCAGGTCGAACAGGTCGGCTCGCTTCAGGGGGTCGCCGCCGGTGAAGATCAGCAGCGGCGGCTCGGGGAAGCGGGCGAGCTGGTCGATGAACGTCATCGAGTCGGCCGTCGTCATCTCGTCCGGGTCGGCCTTGGCCTGGGCGCAGGCGCGGCAGTGGAGGCAGACCAGGTCGCAAGCCTTGGTGATCTCGTAGAAGACCAGGAGCGGGGACCGGTCGAAGTTCCGGCGGCGGGTCCAGTCGGGCCGTGCGCCGCCGGACGTCCGCGGGGGCGGGTCGGCTGCGTGGGGGTGGCTCATGGCGGTGGGCCGGGACCTCATCGCTGACGCCCGGCTCGGACCTCGATAGAATGGAAGTCTCCGATCCGATGATAGCCGAACGAGGCCCGCCGCTCAAGGAAGCGCCCGCCCCGCGAGGCCCTGGCGACGAGGCGACGATGCGGGACGAGACGGGCGGCGCGGGCGTGGACGTGGCGATCATCGGCGGCGGGATCTCCGGGCTGGCCGCGGCCAATCGGCTCCGCGAGGTCGCGCTGGGGCTGTCGACCGTGGTCCTCGAGGCCGGCCCCCGCGCCGGCGGCGTGCTGGGGACGATCCGCCGCGACGGCTTCCTCGTCGAGCAGAGCGCCGACAGCTTCATCACCAACGTCCCCTACGCGATCGACCTCTGCCGCCGCCTGGGCCTGGGCGACCGCCTGATCTCCACGGACCCGAACCATCGCCGCTCGTTCGTCGTCCGCCGGGGGAGGCTGGAGCCGATCCCCGACGGCCTGGTGATCATGGCGCCCTCGAAAGTCGGGCCGATGGTCGCGACGCGGATCCTCAGCGTCTTCGGCAAGCTCCGCCTGGCGATGGAGCGGGTCCTCCCGCGCGGGAGCGGCGCCGACGAATCGCTCGCCTCGTTCGCCCGCCGCCGGTTCGGCCGGGAGACCTACAACCGGCTGATCCAGCCGCTCGTCGGCGGCATGTACACCGGCGACCCCGAACGCCTGAGCGTCAAGGCGACCATGCCGCGCTTCCTGGACATGGAGCAGCAACACGGCAGCCTCATCAAGGCGATGCGGGCCGCCGCGAAGGCCGACGGGGCGAAGAACGAAGGCTCCGGGGCGCGCTACGGACTGTTCGTCGGGCTGGAGGGCGGTACCTCGGAGCTGGTGGACGCCCTGGCCGGCCGCGTCCCGGTCCGGGCCGACGCCAAGGTCGAGCGGCTGGAACGCGACGGCGAGGGCTGGCGGCTGATCGTGAACGGCGAGCCGATGGCCGCCCGCTCCGTCGTGATCGCGACGCCGCCGAAGGCCGCCGCCGGGCTGCTCCGCGACATCGACTCCGAGGCCGCCGGGCTGATCGGCGGGATCCCGTCCACGTCGAGCGCGATCGTCTCGCTGGGGTACCGTCGCGACCGGATCGCCCACCCGCTCGACGGCTTCGGGTTCGTGGTCCCGTTCGTGGAGCGCCGGGATATCCTCTCCGGCAGCTTCTCCAGCGTGAAGTTCGCCGGCCGCGCCCCGGAGGGCTCGGCCCTGATCCGGGTCTTCATGGGGGGGGCGAAGCGTCCCGAGCTGGTCGACGCCGACGACGCCGAGCTGGTCCGGATCGCGTCGTCCGAGCTGGCCTCGCTGCTGGGCACCCGCGGCGAACCCGACCTGGCGGTGGTCTCGCGCTGGCGCGGGGCGATGCCGCAATACGAGGTCGGCCACCTGGACCGGATCGCCACGATCACGGATCGCATCGCGGCGATCCCCGGCCTGGAGGTCGCGGGCAACTGGTTGGCCGGCGTGGGCGTCCCGATGTGCGTCAAGTCCGGCGAGGACGCCGCCAACCGCGTCGCCGCCCGCCGCGCCGAGCCGGCCGAACGGGTGTAAGACCGCCTCGAACGAGGCCCGGCGGAGTTGGCTTCGTTCGTCATCGCGGCAAGCCGGATAATCCACCGCAATATATTTTACGCCAAGGAATTGCGTCGCGATCAAGTTGGCTTCGTTCGTCGAAAACGGATTGCGAATCCGGTGGGCTCAGGGGGCATGTTCGTCTCCTCTCCCCCCGGTGTAGGGTCGGCGGATTTCGGGTGCTCCGTCGGGGAGGGATGCCATGAACCGCCGCTATCTCCACCGACCGACGACCCTCACCCGGCCCTCCGGGCCGCCCTCTCCCGACGGGAGAGGGGACAGAGATACTCGCCCTATCTTGCCCAAATGCCGCGCCAAAAAGTTGTGACCATGCCCATGCCCTCGCGGCGGACAGACCGCGAAGCCGTCAGATAAGGGGCGCACGCGCGACGGCCATTGGGACCATTGAAGGCCCGGCCGACCGGTTCGAGCTCCCGCCGGCCGTCTCGCTTGGCTTCGCCGCCGTCCGGCCCTCCGGGCCTCCTTCCCCCGCCGGGGTTTGTGACCGCGTCACGGTCGGCGCATATCTCCTTCGCCTCGGGGGCTTGTTTCCGCCCCTTCAACCGATCCCGGGATGTCAAAGAACACGATCAACGATCTCCAACATGGTCCGCGGGGAGGGGGGCGGGATTCCAGGTTTCCTGGTTTTCTTTTCCCGGACGGGGGAGGTGGGGGCCGGGCGGGTCGGTTGAACGCGGGGCGCCGGTGTGCGATCCTCGGGATCTCCGCCGTCGGCGGGACCGCGACGGCCATCCTCTCTGATTGATATGACGGAGTGCGAATCATGACCAATCGACGCGACGCGCTGAAGCTCGGCGCCGCGGGGCTGACGGCTTCGATGCTCGGGGGATACGTCCACGCGGCGGCCGACGAGAAGACCTACCGCGTGGGGCTGATCGGCTGCGGCTGGTACGGCAAGTCCGACCTGTTCCGGCTGATCCAGGTCGCCCCCGTCGAGGTCGTCTCGGTCTGCGACCCGGACGACAAGCACACGGCGCTCGCCGCGGAGATGGTCGCCGCGCGGCAGAAGTCCGGCAACAAGCCCCGGACCTTCCGCGACTATCGGGAGATGCTCAAGGACAAGGATCTGGACATCGTCCTGGTGGCCACGCCCGACCACTGGCACGCCCTGGCGATGATCGCCGCCGTCGAGGCCGGCGCGGACGTCTACGTCCAGAAGCCCATCAGCCACGACGTGCTGGAAGGCGAGGCGATGGTCGCCGCCGCCCGCAAGCACGGCCGCGTCGTGCAGGTCGGCACCCAGCGCAAGAGCACGCCGCACCTGATCCGGGCCAAGAAGGAGGTCGTCGAGGCCGGGCTGCTCGGCAAGATCGGCCACGTCGAGGTCTGCTGCTATTACCACATGCGGCACAACGACGACCCGCCGGTCACGACCCCGCCCGACTTCCTCGACTATGACCTTTGGTCCGGCCCGGCGCCCCTCCGCCCCTACGACGGCCTCCCGCACCTTCGCTGGTGGCGCACGTTCATGGAGTACGGGTCGGGCATCACCGGCGACATGTGCGTGCATATGCTCGACACCGCGCGCTGGATGCTCGGGCTCGGCTGGCCGGAGCAGGTGACCTCCAGCGGCGGCATCATCGTGCAGAAGGGGGGCAAGTCGAACATCTCCGACACCCAGGTCGCGACGTTCGAATACCCCGAGTACGACGTCGTCTGGCAGCACCGCACCTGGGGGACCGCGCCCGACCCGGACTATCCGTGGGCCCTGTTCATTTACGGCGAGAAGGGGACGCTGAAGGCCAGCACCATGCGCGCCGACTTCATCCCCCAGGGCGAGGGGAAGCCGATCCACTTCGACTGCGTCTTCGAGCGCGAGCAGTACCCCGAGGACGTCAACGAGCCCGACATCGAGCTGAACGCCGCCCCGGCCACCCGGCTGCACATGCGGAACTTCCTCGACGCGATCGCCAGCCGCGGCCGCCCGGTCGCCGACATCGAGGAAGGGCACATCTCGACCGCGTCGTGCCTGCTGGCGAACATCGCCATGCAACTGAGCCGCCCCGTGGCCTACGACCCGGCGAAGCGGATCATCGCCGGCGACGACGAGGCCACCAAGCTCCTCCGCGCCCCCTACCGCGCGCCGTGGGTCCACCCGGCCGACACGGAGCTGGCTTGAAGTCTCGGCCTCGTGACCGCCCGATGAGCGTGAAGCGCGCCCCCTCTCCCCCCGGGAGAGGGTGGCCCGGAGGGCCGGGTGAGGGTCGTCGGATCGGTAGATATAGCGGCGGTCTATGATCCGCGCGGCCGACGGCGACCCCGCGCCGCGTCGGCCCTCACCCGCCGCTGGCGCGGCTGCCCTCTCCCGGGGGGGAGAGGGGACGGATGAGGTTTCGATCCCCGCGGCATCGATACGGGTTCTCTCAGGACACCCGGCCGACCTGCCGGCGCGGCTTGCGCTTGCGCAGCACCGGGGAGTCGGGGAAGTGGCGGAGGATCCAGCGGGAGAGGCCCCAGTCGACGAAGCGGGGGAGGAAGCGGTTGGCCAGGACGAGGAGCCGGCCCTTGGGGGTCAGGGTGATCTCGCGCTTCTGCTTCTCGACGGCGCGGAGGGCGGCCGTTGCGACGGACTCGGGCGAGGCCGTGCGCCAGGAGGCGACGGAGACGCGGGCGGTCTTCGCGACGGCGTTCTCGTCGAACGGGGTCGCGGAGAAGCCGGGGTTCACCTGGAGGATGTGGATCCCGTAGCGCCGCCACTCGATCCGCAGCGACTCCACGAAGCCGGACACCGCGAACTTGCTGGCGCTGTACTCCACCCGGCCGGGGAGGCCGCGGCGGGCGTTGATGGAGCCCATCACTAGCATGGTCGGGGCGACCCCCTCGCTCAGCAGCGGGAGGGCGGCGCGGCTGACCTCGGCCATCGCGAAGAAGTTGATCTCGAAGACGCGCCGGAGCACCCAGGCCTCGTGGGTGTCGAACTGCCCGGTGGCCCCGACGCCCGCGTTGTTGACGAGCAGGTCGATCGCGCCGAAGCGATCCTTGACCACTTCGAAGAGTCGGTCCCTGTCCGCCTGAGCGGTCAGGTCGGCCGGGACGACGATCACGCGGTCGGGGTCGGCCCCCGCGCGGACGAGGCCGGACGCCGTCTCCTCCAGCCTCGCGAGCGATCGGCCCGTCAGGATGACTCGCGCCCCGCGGCGGACGAGATCCTCGGCGATCGCCCGGCCCAGGCCGGACGACGCCCCCGTCACCAGCGCCCGCGTCTCTCCCCAGCAACGTCGCACGCCCATGGCACCACCCGGATCATGTCGAGATGTCCATCACGTCCATCTCATTGTAGCAACTCCGGGCGGCGAGAGGCGGATCCCTGCAGGAAAAATGGACAATCCTCGCGGACGAGGCAAGGCCTGAAGGGATCGCGGGCTATTTGACGGTCGACCGGACCGCGCCGTCGATCTGGGTGAAGGCGGGGACGTCCTCGGGGTTGGAGCTGCGCCAGCCGAGGCGGGAGGAGCGGCGGTCGGGCTTGCTGACGAGGACCCTCGCCTTGCCGCGGCCGTCGTCGACGATCGTGGAATGCGAGCCGGCGATGGCGCCCTCGACCTCGGTGGGCACCTCGCAGACGGGGCCGTCGACCACGTTGCTGGAGATGACCGTGCCGAGCCCGACCGCCGGGGGGCAGGGCCCCGCCGCCGACGCGCCGTAATAGTAATGGTGGTGGTGGCAGCCCCAGCCGCAGAGGCAATAGCCGCCGAGAAGCAGGGCGGCGAGCACCCCGCGACCGTCCCGGGCCCTCGCGCGGGCGTCCCTCATGGCGTATACCCTCATCGTCCCGATCCATCCGAGGGCCGCGCGAGTCATTGGGAGCGTTCGCATGGGTGAAGGGCCCCTCGCCGACCTCCTGTCGGCCCGGGTCATGCCGGACTTTAGCGATTACCCCCCGATCGGCCAACCTCATTTCCCCGGCCGACGGGTCTGTCGCGACCCCCGGAGGCCCGCCGGGGAAATTGACGACGACATTGACATCATGGCCGAGGTTCTTTATGCTCGCCCCAACGCAATGAGACCGAGTCTCAATTGCAAATCTCCAGGCGGCTCCGATAGTCACCCCGCGCGGGCCGCGGGGAGGCGGGGGCCGCCGCCCCCCCCACCGAACGCCCCACCATGACCAGAACCCCCCGACGAGCCTTCACGCTGATCGAGTTGTTGGTCGTCATCGCGATCATCGCGGTGCTGATCGCGCTGCTGCTCCCCGCCGTCCAGGCGGCCCGCGAGGCCGCGAGGCGAGCCCAGTGCACCAACAACCTGAAGCAGATCGGCCTGGCGCTGCACAACTACATGTCGGTCTACTCCGAGACGCTGCCGATCGCGGGCTACACGGGCCCCAGCTATCCCCAGGACCATTCGCCGCACGCGCGCCTGCTGCCGTTCGTGGAGCAGGGGGCGTTCTACTCGGCGATGAACTTCGACGTGTACATGGGCCACCCCGGCACCACGGCGCTGCCGGAGGCGCTCCACACCGCGGCAAGGACCGCCGTCGCCGCCTACCTCTGCCCCAGCGACTCCACGCCGGCGGTCCATAACTACACGTCGCCGACCGGCTCGACGCTGCCGTTCGCCTCGACCAATTACGCGATGAACCAGGGCAACGGCCTGGACGGCGCGTTCCACCCCGGGAACGGCACGGCCTCGAACGGGCTCGCCTGGGTGGGGGGGCTGGTGAGGCTCTCCTCGATCACCGACGGGACGAGCAACACGGTCGCGTTCACGGAGTCGCTGATCGGCCCCGGCGCGGCGTCGACGTCCACGTCGGCCACGCCGATGCAGGACCCCAAGGTCTACCGCGCCAAGCTTTCCTCGTGGTCGGTGACGGTGGTCGACGCGGTCGACGTGGGGGGCTACACGGCGGCGGCCGGCGTCTTCACGGCGTGGGACGGCGCGCGCCTGAACAACTGGCTCCGCAGCGCCGTCCCCGACGGGCCGCTGATGAACGGCCGGTTCACCCCCAACTTCCCCTCCCCGGACCTCGTCTCGGCGTCGTCGAAGGCGACCGCGGCGCGGAGCCGGCACCCCGGCGGCGTGAATGTCCTGCTGGTCGACGGCTCCGTCCGCTTCGTCAAGGACTCGGTCGCCCGGCCCACCTGGTGGGGCCTCTGGTCCCGCGCCGGCGGCGAGGTCATCAGCGCCGACTCGCTGTAACTCGCCGCGCCTCCCATCCCGGCCAGCACCGGCCCCCGGCGTCCTCCCCGCCGGGGGCCTTTTCGCGCGCCGAGCGTCCGCGAGGGAGAAAACAAATCCATCCATTGAAATCGGGTGGATCGGCCGATACAAGATGTCTGGATCGTCGCGCGTCGGGTCTGGGGCACGGATCGGCGAGGGGCGTCCGGGCGAGCACGGCCATGAAGATCCATTTCTCCTGCCCCTTCTGCGCGAAGTCCTATTCCGTCGACGAGACCCTGGCCGGCCGCAAAGGCCGCTGCAAGGACTGCGGGACGACGATGCAAATCCCGGGAGCGACGGCCACGAAGCCCGTCGCGCCGGCGCCGGCCCCGGCCCCGAAGGCCAGGCCCGCCGCGAGGCCTCGACCCGCGCCCGACCCGGCCCCCATGCCGGCCCACGACGTGAGCGACCCATACGGCCTGGCCGACGAGCCGGCCCCGATGCCCGCCCGGCGGGACATGCTCGCCGACGCCGAGGAGGCCGCGGCGTTGCCTCGCGGCGGGATGGGGAAGCCGGGCGGGGGGGCGAGGAAGAAAAAGAAGAAGCGAGGCGCGGACGAGGGCCCCTGGGGGCTCCCGATCCGGCAGGGTGCCATCGGCCTGATGGTGCTGGTGCTGTTCCTCGGCCGGGTGATGAAATACGCGCGGCGGGCGCATCAGGAGGGGGAGATCGGCCCGTACCTCCAGACGGGGATGCTGGGCCTCTGCCTGCTGGCGGCGGCGCTGTCGCTCGTGAGCGTCGTCGGGGCGATCGTCAGCTTCTCGCGGGGCAACCGCTCGGCCTTCCGCGGCGAGAGCACCGGCGGCCAGGCGGCCTGGGGGCTGACCGTGCTGGCCTCGCTTGCGGTGGCGTACTTCTTCCTCACCGGCACCCTGAGCTTCAGCGGGCGTGGCCAATTAGCGGCGATGGACGCCTCGCTCTCGGCCACGGAGCGGGTGCCCATCGGGGTCTACGAAGACCTGGTCGACACGGCCATCCGGCATCAGCGTCGGATGGCCGCCGCGCTGGACAAGCTCGGGTCGCCGGAGTTCGGGGCCGGGATGGAGGCCGCCATGGAGCTGGAGATGCTCAAGTTCGAAGCCGAGTCGATCCTGGCCCGAGGCCGATCGACCCCGGCGCCGACCCGCGAGCAGGTGAGCCAGCTCTACGCCAAGTTCGCGGATCCGTTCCGCCAGGCCTTCCAGGAGACCGTCCGCGCCGCGAGGGACGCGCAAGGCCGCCTGGACGCCCCGCCGGGCTCCCCCCCCGCCAAGGCGATGCGGGAGGTGGTCGACGGCGCGACGGAGTACGCCGACGGCTACGCCAGGGCCTACCCGGAAGGCTCGACCGACTCGACGGGCTGGTACTTCGCCGTCTTCAGCAAGGACGCCGGCTCCGGCACCCGCGATTTCGACGCCGCCCTCGCCAGGGCCCCCGTCCCGGCCCCCGCGCCGCCGACGGGCGCCCCCGTCTCGGCGCCGGGGCGGGCGCCGC
>NZ_JBBCIR010000002.1:0-70218 GCF_037189885.1 Paludisphaera sp. | reverse complement strand
TGACGATGACCGCGCCCCCTTCGAAGCGCTGAACGGTGCCGGTCATCAGGTCGCCGCGCTGGTCCTCGAACTCGTCGAAGAGGCTGTCGCGCTCGGCCTCGCGGATCTTCTGGATGATCACCTGCTTGGCCGTCTGGGCGGCGACTTGGCTGAGACTAGAGGTATCGACGGGAACACTGTCTCGGGTCGCGTCGATTGCACCGCTACTCTCATCGATCGTGACTACAACCTCGCTATCTGGATAGGCACTCCTTACTGCAACGGCGACCGCAATCTCAATCGCCTTGAATATCTCTTTCTTGGGGATATTTTTATCGCGGTGGATCGAGTCTATCACTTGGATCCTATACGCTTCAGACTGCCTCCTTCGCAACTCACGATAGATCGACTCAGCATAATTATTTATCTCGAACTGCAAGCAAGGTTTCAGGCAAAGACCGACACCGCCGCGCATTTGCCTCTTCGCTTCTGCATCCAGGACGTCCGCCTGGTCGCAATCAAACACCTCAAACTCGTGAGTAAAATTACGCCGGATAGACTCTTGCCCGAGAAACTTCCATTCAGGCATGAGCAACCGCAGATAATCAGAACAAGCGACCGCACCCCCGTGGTATTGATAGTCTGATGCAATCCCCATGATCCCCACAGCCCCCCCGCTGTCGCCGACTCGAGCTTGGCCGAAAGGCAAGACGAGGCATCCCCATGACTGCTCCCACGAAAGGTATCATCGTCGCCCCAACGACGCGAGAGAAGAGGGCGTCACCCAAATCACCGTCTGTCGCCCGATCCATAGCTCGGCCCCGACGACAGGCGTTGTTCGCCTCCGGCTTGTGGAGACTGGTGGCGAGGCGGCCGGTGGAAGTCGATCCGGAGTCGGCTGCAGAGATTGAGCCGGCGGAGAAAGGGGGACCCTCCGGTAGGCCGGGGCGGTTGGGATCGCCCGAGTCCGCGGAACCGGCCCCAGAATCGGAGGTTGGCTCCGACGCCGCCACGTCCTCGGGGCTCGGCCGGCCGAAGAAGCCCCCCAGGATGCCGAGGTTGCGGAAGACGAAGGGGATCTCCGCCGCGTGCGACGCCCCGTCCGAGCCGGCGGCGCGGCGGTCGAAGTAGTAGACGAACGCCCGGTTCGACCCCCCCTCGGCCTGGAGCCGCGCCCAGGTTCAGGCGTTCCAGGCGAAGATGGAGTCGCGAAAGAGGTCCTTGGACGAGCGGAACGCCTCGCCCGGCGTGGTATGGGGATGGGCGGCGGAGGGGGCGCTGTTCCGGTGACGGGCCGCTACCCGGGATCCGGGGCGATCCGGCGGCGGTCGAGGAGGAGGATCAGGGGGAGCAAGAGGAGGGCCGCGACGCCGCAGAACAGGAGGGTGTCGAAGTAGGCCAGGGCCAGCGCCTGCTCCTGGCGGAGTTCGTCCAGGGCCTTCAGGGCGAGGAAGTCGGCCGTGGTCGGGTCGCCGGCGGCCGGGCCGTGGAGGAAGCGGTCGGATTGCTGCTGGAGCCAGAGGTCGACCGCCGGCCGCAAGGTGTTGAGGTGGGCCCCCGTCAGCAGGTCGAGACGCGCCTGGAGGCGCCGCTCGCCGGACACCGTCGCGAAGGCCAGCCCGATCGTCCCCCCGAGGTTGCGGAACAGGTTGTACACCGACGCCGCGTCGGAACGCCGCTCGGGGGCGATCCCGCGCAGGGCGGCGGAGTTCACGGGGCTCAGGGTCAGCGTCATCCCGACGACGATCACCGCGCGGGGCCAGAGGATCTGCTCCGGGGCGACCAGCAGGTTCCCGGCCGAGAGCCACAGGGCCCCGCCGGCCATCACGACCAGCCCGAGCGCCGGGACCAGCCGCCCACCGATCCCCCCGGACGCGGCCGTCAGGACCGGGACCAGCACCAGCAGCGTCAGCGCGGCCGGGGCGACCATCTCCGCGACGTTCGCCGCGGCGTAGCCCATCAAGCCCACCACCATCCGCGAGATCACGCTCAGCGACCCGATGTAGACACAGGTCGTGGCGGCCCCCAGGGCGACGCACGCCAGGAAGTGGCGGTCGGACAGCATGTCGAGCCTGATGAGCGGGTCGGGCCGCCGCGAGCATCGGACCGCGAGCGTCCCCAGCGAGGTCGCCGCCATGGCGCTCAGGGCGACCACGGCCGGGGAATCGAACCAGTCCCAGACCTGGCCCTCGACCAGCACGATCTGCAAGCACGCCAGCCCGACGACCAGCGCCGCGGCGCCGATCCAGTCGAACCGGCCGTGGGCCGGCCGTTCGGGGGGGTCGTCGGGCAGCCATCGGGCGCAGACGATCAGGGCGACGATCCAGACCGGGACGCCGGCCAGGAACATGAAGCGCCAGGATGACGCCTCGGTCAGCCAGCCGCCGACCGCCGGGCCGAACGGCGGGCTGATCAGCAGGGCGATGCTGAACGCGCCCATGGGGTTCGGCCGGTCCGGCCGGGCGAGGTCCGCCAGGCTGGCCTGCGCGAGCGGCACCAGGATCCCGCCGAGCAGCCCCTGGAGCACCCGCGCGGCGATCAGCCCGCCGAGCGAGGCGGCCGTCCCGCACATCGCCGTGGCGACGGTGAATCCGGCGATGCACCCCAAGCACGCCCGGCGTCGGCCGACGCGATCGGCCAGGCGAGTGGCCAGCGGCGCGGCGACGGCGCTGGCCGCGAGATAGGCGTTGATGATCCAGACCGCGTCGCGACGGGCCGCCCCCACCCCCCCGGCGACGTGGCGGGTGGAGGCGACCGGCAGGCTCACCGAGGCCACCGCGATCAGGGTCATCCCGGCCAGGACCAGCACGGCGGCCAGCCCCCGCCGGTTCGGCCCCTCGCCCGTCGGGGTCATGAGCCCACCGACTGGAGCCGGGCGCCGGCGTTCGGCCCGGTCGGTTGCTCGCGGACCCGGACGACCGGCACGACGGACAGGCCGGCGGCGAGCGGCGCCTCGGGCGAGTTCGGCTCCACGAGGTCGACCCGCACGGTCAGGCGCTGGACCACCTTCACGAAGTTCCCGGTGGCGTTCTCCGGCGGCAGGACCGCCAGCGCCGCCCCCGTCCCGGGCGCGAAGCCGCTCACCCGCCCGCGGAAGACCCGCCCCGGGTAGGCGTCGACGTACAGGTCGACCGGGTGGCCGATCCGGATGTCGGCGAGCTGCGTCTCCTTGAAATGGCAGTTGACCCAGATCTCGGAGAGCGACCGGACCGCCATCGTCCGCTGGCCGGCGACGACGTGGTTCCCCGGGTTGACCGACCGCCGGGCGATCACGCCGTCGATCTCGGCGCGGACCTCGCAGTACCGGAGATCCAGCTCGGCCAGCGCCAGCTCGCGCCGGGCCCGCGCGAGCTTCGCCTTCGCCTGAAGCACGGCCGGCGCCCTGGGGACCAGCCTGTCGAAGATGCGGTCGACGTCCCCCTCCTCGTCAAGATCGCGGAACTCGGACAGGAACCGGCTCGGGGTGACGTCGCCGGGGGGGAGGGGGAGGCCGACCTGGGCCATCGTCTGCATCAGGTCGGCCAGCGCCTGGCGGACCCCGGAGAACGTCTCCTCGAGGTCGTCCGGGACGTCCTCCGGCCCCGAGCCCTCGGGCGGGTCGGGGGCGAGCCCAAGGGCGACCCGGATCTCCCGCACCTGCTCGACGGCCTGGCGGACCTGGGCGTCGGCCACCTTGAAATCCTCGGTGGCCCGGTCGAAGTCGGAATGGGAGGCGGCGTTCCTGCGGAACAGCTCCTCGGTCCGGCGCAGCTCCACCCGGTTGAGGTCGCGGGTCGCCTCGCGGCTGCGCAGGCCGGCCACCTGGGATCGCAGGGCGGCCACCTGGTTGTTCACCCCCTCGATGGCCCGCTGGAGCTTCCAGCGCAGCGCTCGCGCCAGCGCGAGGTCCCTGCGGACCTGGCTCTCGGCCGCCGCCAGGTCGGCCTCGGCCGTCTCGACCCCGGCCCGCGCCAGGTCGACGCGCTCCTGGTACGGCTCGCGGTCCAGCTCGATGAGCAGGTCCCCCTTGCTCACCCGATGGTTATCGTCGACGAGCACCCGGACGACCTGGCCGGGGACGCGGGGCGCCACCAGGGTGACGTGGCTCTCGACGTAGGCGTCATCGGTCCACACGGTGGCGAACCACTCGGCGGCGCGCGGCCACGCCCACCACCCGGCCGCCGCGAGGGCCAGCGCGACGGCCGCCGCCCCCACAACCCGCCGCCGAGTCGCGCCATCGCGCATCCGGGATCTCCAGGCGCGGGCCGAGCCGTCGTCGGCGGGAAATCGTCGGCGCTCGGCGGGGAGTCCTCGTCGTCCGGCGGCCTCCAATCGCGCGCCGGGGCGTCGTCCCGCCTCTCATGTCGACTGGGCGCGTCCTGGGTCAAGTCTCTACCCTCGCGTCGCGGCGGGCCTGGATCGATCGGGGATGGGGGTGCGAGAGGATCTCGCCCCGGGGAGGCTCACTGCAACGCTTGCGCCGAACCGTCTCGCCCCGCCGGCGCGTCCTCGGCGGGGCGATCGCCGACGGCGGGATCCGCGCCCGCCGCCACGGGCTTCTCGAGCCGCCCCCGACGCCAGGCGAAGTACGCCTCCATCGCCTCCAGCTTGGGGAGGTTGGGGACGGGGCGGGCGGCGGGGGTCGGGGCGGAGTCGAGGTGGAGGTATCTCGGGTCGGAAGCGGAGAAGGGGGGCCATTCCGGGAGGCCGGGGCGGTTGGGATCGCCGGACTTCGCGAACTGGACCCAGTAGTCGGAGATCAGCTCCGACGCCGCCACGTCCTCGGGGCTCGGGCGGCCGAAGAAGCCCCCCAGGATGCCGAGGTTGCGGAAGACGAAGGGGATCTCCGCCGCGTGCGACGCCCCGTCCGAGCCGGCGGCGCGGCGGTCGAAGTAGTAGACGAACGCCCGGTTCGACCCCTTCTCGGACTGGAGCCGCGCCCAGGCCCAGGCGTTCCAGGCGAAGATGGAGTCGCGGAAGAGATCCTTGGAAGAGCGGAACGCCTCGTCGGGCGTGGCGTGGGGGTAGGCGGCGAGGATGACGTCGGCGAGGTCGCCGTAGCCGTCGCGGACGGTCTTCGCGAACGCCTCGGGGGCGGTGCTCGGGCCGGGGCGGACGAACATCGCCCCCTCGTCGGAGTTGGTGCCGATCAGGATGGGAGTGTCGTTGAACCGCCCGGCGCGGTAGAGGTCGTGCTGGTCGCCGGGGATCACGTCGCCGTCGACGACCGGCCACCACCAGCGGCGATCCTTGAGGAACTCCGAGGGCGGCAGCGCCCGCGCGGCGGCGAGGTCGGCGGCGCCCAGGCCGTCGAGGTACGCCTTCCCCTCCTCCTCGGCGATCTTCAGCGGGCGCATGGTCTGGCCCCCTTCCTCGGCGAGCCGGGGGGGCGCGAACGAGCCGCCGCTCTGGGCGATCGCCCGATGGAACAGCCCCCGCGCCCGGGGCGAGGCCGCGAGCATGCTCACCGAGATCGCGCCGGCCGACTCGCCGAACGCCGTCACGTTGCCCGGGTCGCCGCCGAACGCCGCGATGTTGTCGCGGACCCACTCCAGTCCGGCGATCTGGTCGCGCAGGCCGTAGTTGCCCGAGAGGCCGTCGGCCTCGCGGCCCAATTCGGGATGGGAGAGGAACCCCAGCGCCCCCAGGCGATACGCGATCGAGACGACCACCACCCCCTTCTCGGCCAGCCTCGCGCCGTCGTAGGCCGGGGTGCCGGTCGAGCCGATGATGAACCCGCCGCCGTGGATCCAGGCCATGACCGGCAGCTTCTCGCCGGGGGGCTTCGCCGGGGTCCAGACGTTGAGGTAGAGGCAGTCCTCGCTGAAGATGGGCGGGGAGCCGGTGACCATCGCGAGGACCACGTTCTGGACCGGCCCCGGCGCGAACGACTTCGCCTGGCGGACCCCCTCCCACGGCCGCGCCGGGCGGGGCGCGCGCCAGCGGAGGTCGCCGACGGGGGGCTCGGCGAAGGGGATGCCCAGGAACGCGCGGACGCCGGCGGGGTTGGCGGACCCCTCCACCGTCCCCAGCCTCGTCTCGACCCGTTCGCCCGCCATCGCCACGGCCGCCGTCGCGATCATCATCGCCATCGCCGCCGTGATCCAAACCGTCTCGCGTCGCATGGGCATTTCGAGGTGCTCCTTCGTCGTGCGTCGCGGTCGCGGCAGCCCCGCGCCGGATCGGAGCCGCCGAACGATCCCTGGGGGGCCTTCAGCATCCCGATGCTCAAGAACGGCGCGCCCATCCTTGAGGCATTGAGTTTGCAACGCCCTCTAGGGCATGAACGGTTGCTAACCAATTATCGCTTCGCCAGGCCGCAATGAACGCAGTGACGAGCCCACGGGTTGCCGTACCGCCAACTGGCGTGGTAGGGGCGTCCGCAATCCGGGCATGGCCATAACATTCGTCTCACGTGGGTTGTCGAAACGAGGATCAGCATCGGCAAAGCGACAGCCAATATGAACGCCAAGTTATCGGCCATGCCTTGATGGGCGAGTATGACGCGAATCAGCGATCCAGGAATCAACCACAGCAGCGCCATCAGGATCGCCCATCGAGACGAGCGACATCGTCGTCTGTATTCATCCCAGGCGAGATCCATTGGACTCCCTTGCGAACGCGTAACCGCTCACCACGCCCTGGCGGGGATGAGCAAGGGCGGCGTGCAGCCCGAGCGGTGGGCGGAGACGGCCTCGACGAGGAATTCGAGCAGGTCGCGGCCCTGCCGGCGGGTCGTCGCGGTGATGGTCGCGTCAGATATCCATCTCGACGCTCTTGCAGCGCGCGCCGGCGCCGTCGACGTCGAAGCGGGCGCGGCAGCGGTCGGTCTCGATCGTCAGCGAGAACGCGCCGGGGTTGCCTGGGGCGAGGCTGATCGAGCGGATCTCCTGGCCCGCGAGCCCGGCGAGCGCCTGGTTGACCTCGTCGAAGGTCTGCTGGACCGCGCGGCCGCGCGGGGTGCGGCGGAAGAGGCGCGCGGCGCTCTCCTCGGCCTGGGGGCCGTGCAGCTTGCGCAGGCGACCGCTGCCGAGGCTCAGCTCCAGAACCCGGCCGAGGGGGTCGAGGAGGTCGTCGGGGATCTCGGCGGCCTCGACGGCCGGCAGGAGCGGTGCGTAGAGGCTCCGCGCGGCGGGGTCCGCCAGGCGGTCGAGGAACGCCGCGATCTCGTGGCGGAGGTATTCCTGGGCGTCGGGGTCGAGTCGCATGCGGGGGCTCCGCCTCCGCGCGGGGGGCCGACGGCCGGCCCCCGCGGGGGGTGGTTGGGTCGCTCTGGCGCGGCGGTCAGTCGCGGAGGTTCTTCAGGTCGACCTGGTCGCCGAGGATGGCGTGGACCTCGTGCTCGAAGCCGCCGGTCTCGATCGGGCAGTGCATCCCGCACTCCTTGGGGGCGTTGGTCTCCCACCACCAGCGGCCGGCGCGGTTGTCCTCGCCGGGCTGGATGGGCCGGGTGCAGGGGACGCAGCCCAGGCTGGTGAAGCCCTGCTCGTAGAGCGGGTGGAACGGCACGTCGTACTCGCGGACGTAGGCCCAGACGTCGTCGTGGGTCCAGTCGGCCAGGGGGTTCAGCTTGACGATGCCGCCGTGGTCGTGGTCCAGGTCGATCTTGCGGATGTTCGACCGGGTGGCCCACTGGTCGCGGCGGAGGCCGGTGACCCAGGCGTCCAGATCCTCCAGCGCCTTCTGCAGCGGCAGGACCTTGCGGATGTGGCAGCAGAGGAGGCGCTTCTCGACGCTCTCGCGGAAGAGGTTCATCCCGTTGCGCCGGACCATCTTCTCGACGTGCGCGGCCTCGGGGTAGCGGACCTCGACCTCGATGCCGTACTTCTGGCGCACCCGGTCGATCAGGTCGTGGGTCTCCTGGGGGAGACGGCCGGTGTCGACGGTGATGACGCGCACGTCGCGGTTGATCTGACAGGCCATGTCGATCAGGACCAGCGTGTCGATCTGGAAGCTGGTGACGATCGCCAGCCTGGGGTGGAACCGCTCGAAGGCCCACGCCAGGAGGTCCTCGGGCTCCTTGTCGTCGAACTCGATGGCGAGCTCGCCGGCCTCGTAGTCGTCCATGAGAACCGCTTGATCCCGCTCGGTCTCCGCTGCGCCGCTCATCAGACTGTGGTCTCCGCGATTGTACAGGATTCGGGGGCGTCCCCCCCCGGGGGGGTGGGGGGCGGAGCGTGGGTGGGACGATGGCCGGACGGTTGGGGGTTGGTGGGTCAGAGGCTGTAGTTGAGGGAGTCGCCGCGGGCGATGGCGGTCAGCTCCTCGTCGGTCTTGCGGGTGAAGAAGCCCTGCATGGTCTCGCCGTCCTGGCGCTCGCCGAGGTAGCCGACCAGGAGGCGCTCGATGTAGTACTTCACGTCGTCAGCCCGGACGCGGCGGATGACCGCCTTGCCCACCGCCGCCGCGGAGCCCAGGCCGCCGCGGAGCAGCAGGTCGTAGGCCTGCTCCTTGCCCTCGGGGGTCTTGAGCGTGGTCCCCTGGACGCCGACGTCGCCGACCCAGTGCTGGCCGCAGGCGTGCGGGCAGCCGTCGAGGTAGATCCTCAGGTCGGCCGCGGCCGGGCCAAGGCGCTGCTCCAGGTGCTCGATGATCTGCGCCAGCCGGGGCTTGGTCTCGCCGACGGCGAAGTTGCAGTGGGGCTCGCCGGTGCAGGCGATGCTGTGGCCGCGGATCGGGTTGACGTCCAGGGAGAGCCCGGCGTCGTCCCGCATGCGGGCCAGGGTCTCCTCGACCCTCGCCTCGGGGACGTTCGTGAGGATCAGGTTCTGCTCGCGGGTCAGCCGGATCTCGCCGCCGAACGACTCGGCGATGTCGGCCACGCGGAGCATCTGGTCGGCCTCGATCAGCCCGACGTGGACCGGGAAGCCGATGTACGACAGCCCCGGCTGGAGTTGGGGGCGGACGCCCATGTGGTCGGTCCGGCCGGCCGGGACGGGCTCCTCCTTGATGTCGGCGAGGCGGCGGCCGATCTTGGCCTCGATCATCTCCCGGATCTTCTCCGGGCCGTGGTCGTCGACCATGAACTTGAATCGGGCCTTGGCGCGCGACATCCGGTACTTCAGGTCGGCGTTCCAGAGCTGGATGATCGCCTCGGGGACGTCCAGGGCCTCGTCGAGCCCCACGAAGACCCCCAGCGACTTGCCGATCCGCGGCGACGCCGACAGCCCGCCGCCGACCCAGACCGAGAAGCCCGGGACGCCGTCCTGGATCGTCCCGACCAGCGCCACGTCGTGGATCTCGGGCCCGTTGCAGTGGTGCGGGCAGGCCGAGATCGTCCACTTGTGCTTGCGCGGCAGGTCGCCGTAGAGCGGGTTGCCGGAGAACCGCCGGTGGGCCTCCAGCAGCACGGGATTGGCGTCGAACCGCTGCTCGGCGTCGATCCCGGAGACCGGGCAGCCGGTGATGTTCCGCAGCACGTCGCCGCAGCCGCCGCGGGTGGAGAGGCCGGCCTGCTCGAGCCGGGCGAAGATGTCCGGCAGCGCCGTCAGGCGAATCCAGTGGAGCTGCACGTCCTGGCGGGTCGTCAGCTCGGCGTGGCCGCGGCCGTACTCCGCCGAGAGCTGGGCGATCGCCCGCAGGCGAGCGGGGGTCAAGATCCCGTTGGGGAGCTTGATGCGCATCATCATGAAGCCGAGCTTCGGCTTGTCATGATAGAGGCCGTGCCACTGGAGGCGCAGCATGTCCTCCTCGGCGATCTCCTCGTAGGGGGTCGTCGCCAGCCGGCCGTACTCGTCGGCCAGGGCGTAGGGCGTCTTCTCCTTCTTGACGCGCTCGACGTAGTTACGCCTCAGCACCTCGTCGGGCGTCGCCTCGCTCCGCGCGCGGAAGGTCGGACGTCGTGGGGTCGGGGTCGCCTGCGTTTCGTCGTCCGCCATATCCTGATGAGCCTCGATTCCAGGGGGTATTCGAATCAGCCCGGGGGAGCGTCGTCCCGCCCGGCGCGTGGGGTGCCACAAACTTCCTTGATACCGCGATTCGCGGCCGACGATCGAGGCCGGAATCCGATATTCCCCGCGGGACGCCCCGTCGCGGGGTCCGTCGCGACGACTCCCCATGCCCTTGGCCGATCGATCACCTTCTTACCGAAGATGATGATACATACGGTGCCGCGCGAAGTCAAGGATCGACCCGCGGCGGCCGTCCGCGCCCCGGAACGCGGGCCGGCGGGGCCCGCCATTACCACGATATCACGGCGTGATGCCCGCCCCGCGCCGCGTCCAACGAAGGATTTCGTGCGCAATCGTCCGATCGACCTGGCGCTGTTATCATGGGAGAAAATCCGAGCGAAGGCTTCCATATCGAATTTCGGCCGGTTAGCATCGGGCATCGCCCACGACATCGGAACGATGCCGAGGCTCCCATCGCAATGATTCGCCCCCTAACTTCCATCACGCCGAACGCCTCGACGCTGGGCCTGCTCCTGGCCCTGATCGTGGTCGCGTGCGCGCCGTCCTCGGCGCGGGCGAGGTGCGGGGGCTACGCGACCTCGACGCCCGGGCACGCCCTCGGGGCGTCGCTCGCGATGCTCGAGTCGATCGAGGCCGAGACGCCGGCCGGCGACGAACTCCGGCCGAGCCTCCCGGGCGGCGATCGCCCCTGCTCGGGGCCGAGGTGCTCCGAGAAGAGGAGCGAGGCCCCGATGTCGCCCACGACGCCCCTCCCGGTCGAGGGGGGCCAATGGGGCCTCGCGATCACCGGCCCGCGGCTCGCGATCCCGGGCCCCGCCGGCGCCCCCGCGGCGGAAGGCCGGCCGCGCCCCCGGCGAGTCGCCAATCCCCTCGAGCGCCCTCCGCGATCCCCCTCCGTCACATCCTGAACGTCCGGCCGGCGCCTCGATCGAGCCCGAGGCCGCTCGCTCCGCGCCATCTCGCGAGCCTCCACCCACGGCGACGCCGCCGCGCCCGGAGACCGCGCGCCTCGGCGCCGATCCCCCGGCGCCGGCCGATCCTCGACGATCGATAATCGACAGGTGAAATCATGCCAATTTTCGTGCGGAATGGTTCCGCGGCGGGCGGCCCCTCGCGCCGGCGGATCCTCGCGGGCGCCGTCGCCTGCCTGCTGCTCCCGGGCTGCGGGTCCGACGGGCTCGCGCCCCCGGACGCGGACGAGGCCCGGCGCATCTTGGAGCGGGCCCTGGCCTTCTGGCGGGATGGGGGGACCATCGAGGCCCTCGCGAGCGCCGACCCGCCGATCGTCGCGTCGGACCCGAGGTGGGAGCGGGGCGAGCCGATCTCCGACTTCGAGGTCGACGGCCCCCCCGTCCCGTCGGGCGCGCAGCAGAAGTTCCGCGTCAACCTGCGGTTCGCCGACGCCCGCGGCAAGCCGCGCGAGGTCGCGGCGCGGTACGAGGTCGGCACGCGTCCGATCCAGACCGTCTTCCGGGCCATGCTCCAGTGACATCGCGGCTCGTCGGCCCGGCCGGGCCCGCCGGGTCGTCCCATCATCCCGTCCCCGTCATACCCGAAGGAGTCCTTCCCATGCCGGACGCCCGCGAGCGAGGCGGCTTCACGCTGATCGAATTGCTGGTGGTGATCGCGATCATCGCCGTCCTCATCGCCCTATTGCTGCCGGCCGTCCAGGCCGCCCGCGAGGCCGCCCGCCGGTCGCAGTGCGTCAACAACCTCAAGCAGCTCGGCCTGGCGCTGCACGGCTACCACGACGCCCACGGGTCGTTCCCGATCGTCCGGAGCATCTTCCCGCCGACGCCGATGCTGCCGCCGACGCCCACCACGCCCCATGCGTACTCGGCGTTCGCGACGCTGCTCCCCTTCATGGAGCAGGCCCCGATGCACGCGGCGATCAACTTCAGCCTGCCGCAGCTCTCGCAGCAGGGGAACACGACGGTCCAGGCCGCCGTGGTCTCCACGTTCCTATGCCCGTCGGACTCCGCCCAGACGCCGAGCACCGACGCCGGCACGAACTATCGATTCAACGAGGGGTCGAACATCCTCTATATGTACGGGGCGACCGACCCTTCGAACGCGCAGGCCAACATGCCGCCCCCCAACGGCCCGTTCTTCCCGAACCAGGTGACCACCCTGGCCCGGTTCACCGACGGGACGAGCACCTCGGCGATGACCTCCGAGCGCCTGCTCGGCGACTTCGCGAACGGGATCTCCTCGCCGACGCGCGACATCTACCGCGCGGCCACCAGCCCGACCACGCTGCCCCAGGCCGCGGCCGATTGCGCCGCCGTCAACGTGAGGGATCTCGCCCTGCAGGGGTCGTCCGTCAACGGGGCCCCGTGGATCTGGGGCGCCCCGGCGGTCACGCCGTACAAGCACGCCTCGCCCCCCAACGCGATCTCCTGCTTCTTCATGTCCGTCGGCCGGCTGACGCTCCCCCCCAGCAGCCTGCATCCGGGGGGGGTGAACGTCGGCATGGGGGACGGCTCGGTCCGGTTCGTCAAGAACAGCATCGACCCGGCCGCGTGGTGGGCCATCGGCTCGATCAACGGCCAGGAGGTCGTCTCGTCCGACGCCTATTGAACCGCCGCGTCCACCCGATGGAGCCTCCCATGTCGCGTCTGAATTCGTCGATCCTTCCATTGCTGGCGACCACCATGCTGACGTACCCCGCCGCTCGGGCCGGCGACTCCCCGGCCCCGGTCCCCGCCTTCCCGATCCCCAGCGACGCCGAGGCCTGGGCCAGGCTCCCGACGCCGGAGAAGGGGGGCGGCCAGCCGCTGCCCTCCTGGGCGCGGATGACCGCCGAGGCGCTGCCCAGGACGACGGCCATGATGCTCCAACTGGACTACGTCCAGCGCGCCGGGAGCCCGCTCGACCCCGGCCTGCGGGCCGCGATGCGGTACGTGGCCGCGAAGGCGAGCCGTTGCGCCTACGCCGAGGCCTACGCCCTGGCCGACGCCCGCGCGGCCGGCCTCTCCGAGGCCCGCGTCCAGGCCCTCCGCGACGGCGACCATTCCGACTGGTCCGCCGACGAGAGGGCGGCGCTGAGGTTCGCCCTCAAGATGGCCATCGCGTCGGGCACGGTGACCGACGAGGAGTTCGCCGCGCTCGTCTCCGCTTACGGCGAGTCCGGGGCCGCGGCGATGGTCCTGCTGTCCGCCTACGCGGGCTTCCAGGATCGGCTGCTGCTCTGCCTGGGCGCCCCGATCGAGGAGGGGGGGCCGAGGCCGCCGGCCGAGTTCGCCTTCAGGCGCGAGCCCATGGCGCGCGGGTCCGGGCTGGTCTCGCCGACCCCGCCGCCGCCGCTGGTCGACGGGGGCGAGGACGTGGTCGCGGACGATCCGGCCTGGTCCGCCGTCTCGTTCGAGGAGCTTCAGGCCCGGATGGAGCGCCAGCGCTCCCGGCCCACCCGGCTGCCCATCCCGACGTGGGAGCAGGTCCAGGCCGCCGCGCCCGGCTACTACCCCCCGGGGTCGAAGCCGGTCCGGGTCGTCTGGGGCCTCGTCTGCGCCGGGTACCAGCCCAAGCTGGCGATCGCCTGGAACTCGGCCATGTGGACGTTCTGGGCCGAGGCGGCCGACGTCCTGCCGCCGACCTTCTCGCACGGCGTCTTCTGGGTGACCACCCGCGCCAACGACTGCCCCTATTGCATGGGGCACAGCGAGATGATCATGGAGCTGAACGGGCTGAGCCGGTCGCAGATCGAGGACCGGACCCGACGGCTGGCCGGCGACGACTGGTCGGGCTTCCGCCCCGAGGAGCAGCGCGTCTTCGACTTCGCGCGCAAGCTGGCCTTCGACCCCTCGGGCGCCGTCGCCGACGTGGAGACGATCCGCCGCGACTTCGGCGACCGCCGCGCCATGACGATCCTCTGGAACGTCACCCACGGCCACTACATGACCCGCGTGTCGAACGGCTTCCAGCTCACCCTGGAGCGCGACAACGTCTTCCGCGACCGCTTCGCCGACCCCAAGCCCGCCACCGCCCCCGACGCGGCGCGCTGAGGCGGAGCCGGCCCATCGGGCGGCGGCCCGGCCCCTCCACGGCCGCCGCCCCGCGAGTCCGCCGATGACGCCGCCCCCTCGTCGGATCGGCGGCCGACACGCCCATTCGCCAGGCCAACGGACACCATGGCCCTCCGACCGGGGGTGGGTTCGGGCTACGGCCGCGATTCGTCCCCCTCGGAGTCCGAGCTTCGTCCCGGTCGGAACTGGGACGGGTCGGGGGCGTTCGCGTCGCGCGGGGGGGGCTGGTCGCTCCCCGGCGGGGGCTGGTTCGGGGCCTCGACGATGACGCCCTCGTCGGCGGGCTCCCAGCGCTGGCCGCTCGCGCCGGTCATGTTCTCGGCGTCGCTCTTCTCGGGGGTCGGCATGGCGTCCTCCTGTGGGTGGCGATGGACGGGGGATGACGCCGTGACGGGATGCGATTCCCGCGCCGCGGGTTGCCTCCCCTTGCCGAGCCCGTTACACTCCTGTTGAACAATTCCCCGAACAGGAACCGTGTCGCGAGGCTTATGGACATGCTCACGCTCTGGGGGCCGCGAGGCGGCGGGCGGTATTGCGACGGGGTCTCCCGGCGGTCGTTCCTGCGGGTCGGCGGCCTGGCGATGGGCGGGCTCGGCCTGCCGCAACTGCTGGCGGCGCGGGGCGGGGCCGCGACGGCCGACAACCACAAGTCGGTCATCATGATCTACCTGACCGGCGGCCTGGCCCACCAGGACACCGTGGACCCCAAGCCCGACGCCCCCGACGGCATCCGGGGCGAGTTCAAGCCGATCGCCACCAGCGTCCCGGGCGTCTTCCTCTCCGAGACCATGCCGCGCACCGCCGCGATCATGGACAAGGTGGCCATCATCCGGTCGCTCGTCGGCCAGATCGACGAGCATTCCAGCTTCCAGAGCATGACCGGCTTCCCGATGGTCGTCTCCCAGCGCGAGGGGAAGCCGCACTTCGGGTCGGTCGTGTCGAAGGTCCAGGGGTCGGTGAACCCCGTGACGCCGACGTTCGTCGACCTCGCCCCGGTGATGCAGCACCGGCCGTACAACACGCCCGACGCCGGCATCCTCGGCCAGACGTTCAAGGGCGCGCGGATGGAGGGGGACGACCTGGCGCTGTTGCAGCCGCCGCAAGGCGTCGCCCCGGAGCGGTTCGCAGGCCGTCGCGACCTCCTCGGCCAGTTCGACGCCTTCCGCCGGTCGGTCGACGGCGCGTCGGTCGACGGCATGGACTCCTGCTACAAGCAGGCGTTCGACGTCCTGACCTCCGATACCCTGGCCCGGGCCCTGGACGTGGAGCGGGAGGACCCCCGCCTCCGCGCCCGCTACGGGATGGGCTCGCCGAAGCACCTGGGCGACGGCGGCCCGATGTGGAACGACCAGTTCCTCGTCGCCCGGCGGCTCGTCGAGGCCGGCGCGCGCTGCGTCACCCTCTCCTACGGCTTCTGGGACACCCACGGCAACAACTTCAACCACCTCCGCAACGTGATGCCCCTGTTCGACCAGGGGGTCTCGGCGCTGGTGGAGGACCTGCATCAGCGCGGGCTCGACCGCGACTGCACGCTGATCGTCTGGGGAGAGTTCGGCCGGACGCCGAGGATCAACAAGGACGCCGGCCGCGACCACTGGGCCCCGGTCAACTCGGCGATCCTCGCCGGCGGCGGCATGAAGGTGGGCCAGGTGATCGGCTCGACCGACAAGATCGCCGCCAACGCCGTCAGCCGTCCGATCCACTACCGCGACGTCCTGGCCACCATCTACCACAACCTCGGCGTCGACCCCCACGCCTTCATCCGCGACCGGGCCGACCGCCCCATCTCCATCCTCCCGCCGGAGAACCAGCCGATCCCGGAGCTGATCTGACGGGGAACGGGCGCAAAGAGAAGACAAAGGCGACAAAGAGGCGGCGCATCCGATATCATTGCGGACGCGTCGCCCTGGAGGTCGATCGCGCGACGGCCGCGCGGGGGACCGGCCGGGGTGGCGGCCGGGGAGATCTCGCCATGGCCGACGCCGTCGCCTTGAACGCGCTGATCCTGCTGGACCGATCCGGCTCCATGGAGTCGCGATGGGTGGAGGCCCTGGGGGCGGTCAACGCCTATGTGAAGGGGCTGGGCGAGGCGGACGTGACCCTCGCGACCTTTGACGGCGTGGACGGGCTCAAGTTCGAGGTCATCCGCGACCGCGTCGCGGCGACGGCGTGGGAGGACGTGACGTCCGCCGAGGCGACGCCCCGCGGCAGCACGCCGCTGTTTGACGCCTTCGCCCGGATCGTCGCCCTGGCCGACGCCGCCGGCCGCGAGAAGACCGTGGTCATCGTCATGACCGACGGCGAGGAGAACGCCAGCCGCGAGGTCTCGCGGGTGGACGCCCGCGCGATGGTAGGGCGCTGCAAGTCCAGGGGCTGGCAGGTCGTCTTCCTCGGGGCCGACTTCGACGCGTCCGCCCAGGCCGGCGGCCTCGGCGTGACGATGTCCGCCGTCCTCAACATCCGCGGGGGTCGCTACGAGGCCGCCCTCGGGAGGCTGGCGGAACATACCCGCGCCTACGCCGACGCGGACGTCGCCGAACTCTCCTCGATCGAGTTCACCGACGAGGACCGCGAGGACGCGGCGGGGGGATGACGGCCCCCGCGCCCGGGCTCACTCGTCTCCCGAAGGCCCGTACATCCCCGGCACGGGGACGTCGTTGAGCCGGAGGTAGACGCAGAGGTGGGCGCGGTGGTGGATCATGTGGTTCAACACCAGGCTGCGGATCACCGTCTCGCGGGGCATCTTCAGGAGAGGCTCCCCGGCGCGCGCCAGCGTCCATTCCACGCCCAGATCCTCGTCCTTCGCCGCGGCGATCGCCTTGCGGGCGGACTCGACGTGCCGGTCGAAGACCTCCAGGATCTCCCGAACGGTCGCCAGCGCGGGGGTCTTGTACGGCTCGCCCCCCGGCGGGGCGGTGTCGAACACCGTCGTGGTCAGGATGCCGGAGACCCATTCGGGCATCTCCGCGAGGTGGTTGGCGTTCCAGCCGATCGTGTTCGACTTCGGGTGCGCCCGCCAGTCGAGCCTGTCGTCCGGGATGCGCTCCAGCACCTTGCGCGTGCTCGCCATCTCCTGATCGAACTCCGGCAGGATGGATTCCGCGTAGCTCATGGCGTCTCCCCCTAAGGATTGAAAGGCCTCCAATTCCGGGGAGAGATTGGACCCCAAAACCGGCTTGATGTCAACGCCTGTCCACTGAATATCTGAACACATCCCGGACGGGCGCGGTCAATCCGTCTTGCTGAAACCGGGGCGATCCCGCCACGCTGGGAGGCCGGGACGGCGGGGCATCGGGGGTCGGGAGACGGAAGGGGAGCATGGAAGGCCTGGAACAGGAGACGTCGCGGCGGGGGATCGGGCGCGAGCTGGGGCCGATGCTGCGGCTGGCGGGGCCGGTGATCTCGGCGGAGCTGGGCTGGATGGCGATGGGGATCGTCGACACGATCTTCGTCGGCCGGCTCGGGGCCGAGGCCATCGGCGCGGTCAGCCTGGGGAACGCGCTGTATTTCGCGGTCGTCATCTTCGGGATGGGGCTGCTGCTGGGGATGGACGCCCTGGTCTCGCAGGCGCACGGGGCGGGGGATCGGGAGGAGTGCCACGCCTGGCTGGTGCAGGGGCTGTACCTCGCGGTGATGGTCTGCCCGCCGATCCTGCTGCTGCTCTGGGCGGCAGACCCGCTGTCCGACCGCCTGGGCCTGAACCCGACGGTGCTGGCGCAGGCGAAGCCCTATCTCCACGCGGTCACCTGGGGGACGCCGGCGCTTCTGATCTACGCGGCCTTCCGGCGCTATCTCCAGGGGATGGGGCTGGTGAAGCCGGTGATGGTGGCGCTGCTGTCGGCGAACGTCGTGAACGCGCTGATGGACTGGATGCTCGTCCACGGCAAGCTCGGCGCGCCGGCGATGGGGGTGGCTGGGGCGGGGTGGGCGACGACGGTCTCGCGGTGCTACCTGGCGGGGTTCCTGGTCGTCTTCACGCTCGTCCACGACGCCAGGACGGGGCGGGGGCTGATCCGGTCCAGCCTCGCGCCGAGGCTGGCGGCGATCCGGCGGCTGTTCGCGATCGGCCTGCCGGCGGCGACGCACATCCTGCTGGAGGTCGGCGTCTTCGCGCTGGCGACGACGCTGGCGGGGATGTTGGACGCGGTCTCGCTGGCGGCGCACCACGTCGTGCTGGACGTGGCGAGCGTGACGTTCATGATCCCGCTGGGCCTGGCCAACGCCGGGGCGATCCGCGTGGGCCAGGCGATCGGCCGGGGCGAGCCCGAGGCGGCCTCGCGCGCCGGCTGGACGGCCCTGGCGCTGGGGGCCGCGTTCATGGCGACGGCCGGGATGTTCATGGTCGCCTTCCCGCGCGTCCTCTCGACCCTGTTCACCGACGACGCGGCGGTGATCGCGACGGCCTCGCGGCTGATGCTCCTGGCCGCGGCGTTCCAGCTCTTCGACGGCCTGCAAGGCGTGGCCACCGGGGCCCTCCGGGGCGCGGGGGACACCCACACGCCGATGGTCTATACCCTGTTCTGCCACTGGGCCGTCGGCCTGCCGGTGGGCTGGCTGCTCGCTTTCCGCCTGGGGCAAGGCGTCGACGGCCTCTGGATCGGCCTGGCCGCCGGCCTCCTCGCCGCCGGCCTGGCCCTCCTCTGGGCCTGGCACCGCAAGGCCGCCTCCCTCTCCCGCGGCGAATTCGCCATGGCCGCCGCGGGGGTGGAGCATTGATGTCGCGCCCGAACGCCTCACGCCGCGCCTTGGAACCAGCCCCCTGGCGGGACAGACGCCCGCACTTCGCGCGGGCTCCTGGCTTCGAAGGGCTTCGCCTCCTCCCGCGGCGAGGCGAGCCGCTCCTCATAGAGCGCGCGGTTGTGCCGGGCTCGTTGGTTCGAGGGATCCAGCCGGACGGCCTCTTCGAAGGCTTCTCGAACCATCGCGGGCGGGAAATCCAACTCGGCGCGAGCGATCGCGGTCCACTCCGCCAGTTCGCTCCTTGCGGCCTCGGGCCCGTCGAACCGCAGGGCTTCATCGCAAAGCCGCAGGCATTCCCGGAATCGACCCTGGCGGAAGTGATGGTGAGCCAGCGCGAAATAGGGCCAAATCATATCCACCTGATTGCGCGCAGCCCGTTCCAGGTCCTCAATTGCATTCGGATTAGTCCCGTATCCCAACAGCCCGCGCGCCGCGAGCAGAGAAACCCTGTCTGGATCAATGGCGAGCCCGCTCGTGTAAGAGTCCATCGCCGGCCGCAGCTCTCCAGCCGCCTCGAAGCAAAGCCCCAGGGTCCAGTAACCAAGCGGTCGCAGGGTGGAATCGAAGGACGAATCGGCGTCGGCCGATCTATTCAAGGCTTCATTAAGGATAGTTGCAAAGCGTAAGAAGTCCGCGCGAGTCGGTGGGGGGACCGACTGGCTCGCCGCGCCGATCGCATACGTCAACAAACTTAGAGGCCGCGCCTCCGGCTGTTCAAGGATGGCGTCGAGCTCCGGCCGCGCCTTCGCCGGGTCGGCGGTTTGAAGATAGACGACGAAATATCGCGGATCCTCGGGATCAAGAAGGTGCGCCCGCTCGAAGAACAGCGACGCTGATTCAGGATCGCCGGCAGCCCGCCAGACGGCCCCTCTCAGGTAAGCAAGGAGGGCGGGCGGAATATAATTCGCCCACTTCCGCAACAGCGCCAACGCATGGTCCCAATCGCCGCGCTCGCGGGCCTCGTAGAATTCGTTCAGGTTTGACTGGGCTTGGGGGTTCATCGGCTCCGGCTCATGGGGCGGATCGGAGAGAGAATAGAGATCCTCCGACAGTCCGTCCGTCCGCGCCGCTTCCGCCTCACTGAGGCCTCGCCACGGCAGGTCCATCGAATCGCGAATCTCATCGGCCTCCGTGGAATTGGACAGGCCGGCGATTTCCAGGCGATGCAACTCGCGAAGGCCGCGGGCGTAGGCGTGATATGCGGGGCTTAAAGCGTAGGGGCGAGGTCGCATGGCTAGGCCTCGTCGATGATCCAACCGGCACGGGTGGCGGCCAGGGCCGCTTCGAAGTCCGCGAGGGGCATGCGCGAGGCCGGCTCAACCACCGCATGCCTGGGAGAATCAGGCGAGAGGACCAGCCCATCAGCGAAGGCACCGGCCTCGAAAGGCCCGTCGCCGAAGCGGAAACAGGCCGCGTCATCCGAGCCGCGGGCCTTCTTCACCTGATCCCTCAGTCGCTTGGGGACGCGATGCGATGGCAACTGCCGCCACGAGGGAGACACAGACATGCCGCCACCGTTCGGCCCCACGTCGCCATTCTCGTCGACTTCTACGTCGCCCGGATGCCGCACGCCCAAATCGAGCGCGGTTCGCCCTATCCGTGGAAGCCCATCTTCGTCCTTCCACATCGCCCGATAAACACGCGGCATCCCGACTTCCCCGGCCCGACTCAGCGATTTACCTCATGCCATTATACCGATCCTCATCTCCCCGCCGGGTGGGTGGTTGGGACGACGCGGACGACGACGGACTTGGAGGAAGGGGTGAGGCTCCGGGGGTCGACGTCGTCGTGGGGGATCAGGGGGTTGGTCTCGGGGAAGTAGGCGGCGGCGGAGCCCTCGGGGACTTCGTAGGCGATCGCGGCGAAGCGGGGGCAGACGCGCTCGGCGCCGGCGTGCTCGCCGATCAGATCGACGACCTGGCGGTCGACCAGGCCCAGGCGGTCGATGTCGCGGGGGTTCATGAAGACGACGCGGCGGGCGTTGTAGACGCCTCGATAGCGGTCGTCGTGGCCGTAGATCGTCGTGTTGAACTGGTCGTGGCTGCGGATCGTCGTCAGCAGCAGGCGATCCGTCGCCGGGCGGGGGTCGGCGGGGATCGCGTGGGTCATGAACCGCGCCTTGCCCGTCGTGGTGGCGAACCGGCGCTCGGCCGCCGGGTTGACCAGCGTGAAGCCGCCGGGATGGCGGACGCGTTCGTTGAAGTCGTGGAAGCCGGGGATGGTTTGCTCGATCAGGTCGCGGATCCGATCGTAGTCGCCGGCCAGGGCGGCCCAGTCGACGGGGTCCGTCGGGCCGAGCGTCGCCGCCGCCAGCCGCGACACGATCCAAGGCTCGCTCCGGAGCATGGGGGAGCCCGGCTCCAGCACGCCGTGCGAGGCGTGGATGACGGACATCGAGTCCTCCACCGTGACGAACTGCGCGCCGGCCGACTGGCGGTCGATCTCCGTCCGGCCGAGGCAGGGGAGGATGAGCGACTCGCGGCCGGTGGTCAGGTGGCCGCGGTTCAGCTTCGTCGCGACGTTGACCGTCAGCCGGCAGCGCGAGAGCGCCTCGGCGGTGATCGCGGTGTCGGGCGAGGCCATCGCGAAGTTGCCCCCCATCGCGAAGAAGACGCCGACCTTCCCCTCGCGCATCGCCCGGATCGCCTCGATCACGCTGTAGCCCGGCTCGCGCGGGGGCTCGAAGCCGAAGACGTCGCGGATCCGGTCCAGGAACGCGGCGGCGGGGCGTTCGAAGATCCCCATCGTCCGGTCGCCCTGCACGTTGCTATGCCCGCGCACCGGGCATCCCCCCGCGCCGGGGCGGCCGACGTTCCCGCGCAGCATCAGCAGGTTGGCGATCGACTGGACGTTCGCCACGCCCCAGCGATGCTGGGTCACGCCCATGCCCCAGCAGGCGATGACGCGATCGGCCTTGATGTAGACCTCGGCCGCCTCGCGGATCGCCTCGCGCGAGACGCCCGACGCCGACTCGACTTCCGCCCAGGGCGTCGCCTCCAGGTCGGCCGCGAAGTGGTCGAAGCCCGACGTGAAGTCGCGGATGAACGGCGCGTCGAGGACCCGGCCGGGGGCGAGGGCCTCGGCCTCCAGCACGGCCTTCATGATCCCCTTCAGCAGCGCGATATCGCCGCCGACCTTCACCGTGATGTAACGCGAGGCGATCTCCGTCCCCCCGCGGAGCATGTCCACCGGGTGCTGGGGGTGCGCGAAGCGCTCCAGCCCGCGCTCGCGCAGGGGGTTGATCGCCACGATCTTGCAGCCGCGCCTGGCCGCGTTGGCCAGCGTGGAGAGCATCCGGGGGTGGTTCGTGCCGGGGTTGTGGCCGATGATGAAGATCGCGTCGGCCAGCTCGAAGTCGTCCAGCGTCACCATCCCCTTGGCGACGCCGAGCTGCTCCATCAGCCCGAAGCTCGTCGACTCGTGGCAGAGGTTCGAGCAGTCCGGCAGGTTGTTCGTGCCGAACCGGCGGGCGAACAACTGGTAGAGGAACGCGGCCTCGTTGCTCGTCCGGCCCGACGTGTAGAAGACCGCCTCGTCCGGCGACCCGAGCGCCTTCAGCTCGCGGCCGATCAGTGCGAAGGCGTCCTCCCAGGAGATCGGCTCGTAATGGGTCGCGCCGGGCGCCAGGCGCATCGGGCGCGTCAGCCGGCCCTGGTCTTCCAGCCAGCGGTCGTCCTTCGCGCGCAATTGTTCGACGGACCACTCGCGGAAGAACTCGGGGCGGACCTTCCGCCGGGTCGCCTCGGCGGCGACGGCCTTCGCGCCGTTCTCGCAGAACTCGAAGGTCTCGCGGCGCTCCCCGCCCGCCTCGGGCCAGGCGCAGCTCACGCAGTCGAAGCCCTCGACCTGGTTGATCTTCAGCGCCATGCTCGCCGAGCGCAGCGGCCCCATCCTCGGCAGCGCCATGGTCATCGTGTGGAGGACGGCCCCCACGCCGGCCGCCGCGCCGCGATAGGGGCGGAAGTCCACCTCGGCCAGCTCGACCGGCGGGGCGGGGGCGGGCGGAAGGGGAGCGGAGGGGGACGCCGACGGCGGCTCGACCGTACCCGCACGCGGCTGCTCGCGGTCCGACATCGGTTCTCTCCTATCGGTCGGCCCCCGGGGCGATGCGCCCGGGGTGGGAATAGATGTTGAATCGATCGCCGCGGAGGAAGCCGACCAGGGTGATCCCCAGCCGGTCCGCGACCGACGCCGCCAGGCTCGACGGGGCCGACACCGCGCAGACGATCGGCGCGCCCGCGACGGCCGCCTTCTGGAGGATCTCGAAGCTGGTCCGGCCGGAGACCAGCAGGATGCGATCGGAGAGGGGCAGGGCGCCGTCCAGGAACGCCCGGCCCACCAGCTTGTCGACCGCGTTGTGCCGGCCGACATCCTCGCGCGCCGCCAGCAGCGCGCCGTCGGCGTCGAACAGCCCGGCCGCGTGCAGGCCCCCGGTGCGGTCGAACGTCCGCTGCGCCTCGCGGAGCGACGCCGGCAGGCCGAGGATCGTGGCGACGTCGACCGTCGGCCCCGGCCCGATCGGCCCGCAGCGCACGGCGACCTGATCGAGCGAGGGTTTGCCGCAGACGCCGCAGCTCGACGTCGCCAGGAAGTTCCGCCGCGGCGCCGAGTCGTCGAACGGCCCCGCGAGCGCGACATGCGCCACGCCCCCGCGCGCCCAGGAGAGGGCCTCGACCACCGCGTCGTCGGGCCCGATCAGCCCCTCGGAGCGGAGGAAGCCGACGGCCAGCTCCAGGTCGGCGCCGGGCGTTCGCATGGTCACCGCGACGGTCGTCGGCGCCCGCCCCGGACCCGACGCGCGGATCTCCAGCGGCTCCTCCACGGCCACCCAGTCGTAGCCGTCGACCGCGCCGCCGGGCCCCACGACGCGAGCGGCCACGCGCGCCACCTCGCGCGCGGGGTGACACGCGACGGGCCGCCGGACGTCCGTCGGGATCGATCCTGGGTTTTTCATCGCACGACCCGCGGGGAGAGACGCCGCGCCGGGCCCGGCGCGAGGGTTCGCATGCCTCCGAATTATACGCCGACGGCCCGGCCCGTTCCCCGGTGGAGTCCCCGGCCCCCGGAATTTCGGGATCCGGCCCGATCCCGACGCCGCCCCTTTTTTCCGACGAATCGCCGGCGATGGATCGCCGCGGGGGCCGAGTCGCCTACAATTCAAGGCTGGGCCGTGGGAGGCCGCCTCCCCCCTCGCCGACCGCGCCGCCCCGTCTCGCTCGACGTACGTGAGGATCGCCCCCGATGGCCAACGACGCGCGCCGCAAGGACCCGACGCCGGACGAGCCCGGCCTCGACCTGGAGACCGACTCGCGGTTCCCCTCCGGGCCGTGGGTCGGCTACTTCCTCCAGAAGGAGCTGCCCCCCGGCAAGCACGGGATGGAGCTGCGGCTCACGTTCCGCCAGGGCGTCATCACCGGCGAGGGCCGCGACCTCATCGGCGAATTCATCATCCGGGGCAAGTACCAGGTCGAGGACGGCAAGTGCTGGTGGACCAAGCGGTTCATCGGCAAGCATGACGTCGCCTACGAGGGATACAACGAAGGCCAGGGCATCTGGGGCGTCTGGGAGATCCCCCCCTCGTGGCGAGGGGGCTTCCACATCTGGCCCGAGGCGATGGGCGACCCGACGCGGCGGCGGCTCCGCGAGGCCATCGAGGAGCCGTTCAACGACTTCATCGACGCCGACGCACCCGCCCCCGAGCTGGTCGCCGCCGGCGACGCCGAGCCCCAGGCCGAAGAACCGCTGACGTGAGCGAGCCGGGCCCGGGATGGCCGGGCCGGCCCACGCGACGACTCCTCGGCGTCGTCGGGCTGGCCCTGCTGATGCTCAACGCCGCGGCGCTCTCGGGATTCCTCCTCCGCGACCGCTCCGCCTGGCTCGCCCCGCTGATGTACCTGCCGCTCGCCCCGCTGGGGCTGGCCGCGGCGGGGCTCGACCTCGCGCGCCGAGGCGGGGGGGTGGGGCGGCCCCGTTTCCTCCTGACGGCGGTCGGGCTGGCGGCGCTCGGCTGTTCGTGCGCCGAGATGATCGGCCGCGGGCCGACCGTCCCCGCCTACGCCAGCGACGGCGAGCCGATCCGCCTGCTCCACTGGAACGTCCTCTGGGGAGGGCATCCGCGGACCGACGCGACGTGGACGTCCATCGAGGACGACATCATCCGTCGGGCCCCCGACATCGTGGTCCTCAGCGAGGCCCCGCCCGACGCCCGGATCGACTCCCTGAGGCGGCGGCTCGGTCCCGAATGGACCTCGACGCAGTGGGAGCACCCTCCGCGCTCTTCCTACTGGTACAAGCTCGTCGCCCTCTCGCGCTGGCCCGTCCGCGAGGGCCGGCCGGTCGCGATCCGAAACGGCGCGGCGCTCGACGTCCGCGTCGAACGCCCCGACGGCCCGCTGCGCCTGCTGATCGTGGACGGCCAGAGCCGACCGACGCAACTCCGGACTCCCATGCTGGAAGCCGTCGCCGCGGCCTGCCGCCGCGCCGCGGCCGAGGGCGAGCCCTACGACGCGCTCGTCGGCGACTTCAACGCCGTCGCCCGCGCCCTGGGCTTCGACGCGATCCGGTCCGCGGCCGGCGGCTACGAGGCGGCCTCGCGATCCTCCGCCGGCTGGCGCGGCACGTGGCCCATGCCGCTGCCGCTCTACGACATCGACCACGTCTGGATTCGCGCCGACCACCCCGTCCTGGGCTGCGCGCTCTTCGCGAACATGGCCAGCGATCATCGCGGCCAGCTCGTTCGATTCTCGGCATCCCGCTCGGCCGGATCGCGGGAGGAATCGACCGACGGGCCCGGTCCGGGGGCGGGTTCGCGGTGAGGCGCGGCCTTCGCGCCCCGCCGAGGCTCACCGCCGCGACGATTCCGGGGAGAAGTGCTTGACCAGGGTGACGGCGTTCCCCCGGTCGTTGTAGGTCACCTCGTCCATGAACGTGCGCATCAGGAGCATGCCCCGGCCGCCGACGCGCATCAGGTCCTCGGGCTCGACGGGGCGGTCGAGGCTGCGATGGTTGAACCCGGGGCCCTCGTCGACGATCTCGAAGACGCCGCGACGACGGTCGAACTCGGACCGGACGCGGATGCGGCGGGAGCGGTACGGCTCCATGCCGCGGCGCTCGTCGCCGAGCCTGTGGAAGACCGACTCGTCCTCCTGCCGCAACTCGGAGTCCAGCTCCAGGTTGCCGTGATACAGGGCGTTGGCCAACGCCTCCTGCAGCGCGACGTGGATCCGGAGCTGGTCGGGACGGCTGAGCAGCCCGATGGAGGCGACGTCCTCGGCGATCGTCGCGCCGAGGGCCGAGACGAGGTCGGGGTCCGATTCCAACTCGAACTGGGACACGCGGCGGGTCAGGCGCTGGTTGAGCGTCCGGCGGCGGCGGTCGACGACGCAGGCGTCCAGGGCGCGGCGGAGCGTGGGCCCCAGGTCCTTCTCCAGGCGGGACTTGGAGAGGTAGTCGGCCGCGCCGGCGCGGAGCGCCTTGACGGCCTCGTCCTCGCCGCCGAAGGCCGTCATCAGCAGGATCGGCAGGCCGGGCCGCGCCTCGCGCGCCCGTCGCACGAGTTCCAGGCCGTCGATATCGGGCATGACCAGGTCGGTGAGGATCAGGTCCGGCGGGTCGTGCGCCAGCGCCTCCAGCGCGGCGGCGGCGCCGGCGGCGAATTCGACGCGCAGGCCGTCGAAGTCGGCGAGGAGCCGGGCGATGCACCGCCGTTCGAAGGCGGAGTCGTCCACGATCAGGAGCCTGGGCGCCCCCCGCGTCTCGGGGGGCTCGACGACGGTCGGCGCGAGCTGCGTTATCATAGGAATCATCCCTCCCGCCATAATCATGTGTCGTGGCGAGCGCCCGGGCAACTCGGCCGCGAGAATCGGGAGGGGGGGGGAGGGGATGGCGGCTCGCGGTCAGGCGAACCAGGCGCGACGGTGGGCCTGCGGGCGTTCGCCGCGGAGCCAGCGGCGGAGGTCGGCGGCCAGGTCCTGGCACGACGGGTAGCGACGATCGGGCGCCTTGGCGATCGCCTTGCGGCAGATCTCGGCCAGGGCGCGCGGGACCCTCGGGTCGACGGCGTCGGGCGAGGGGGGCTCGTGGGCCGAGGCGCGGGCGAGGACCGACGGGGCCGGGCCGTCGAACGGGGGGCGGCCGCAGAGCATCTCGTACAGGACGGCGCCCAGGCTGTACTGGTCGGCCGCCGGCAGGGCCTCGCGACGGCCGCCGTCGGCCAGCTCCGGGGCGAGGTAGGCCGGCGTGCCGACGATCGCGCCGGGGTCGTCCTCGGGCGCGTCCGGCCGCGAGGCGATGCCGAAGTCCATCAGGTGGACGCCGCCGCGGTCGTCGATCCGGACGTTCGCCGGCTTGACGTCGCGGTGGACGACCCCGAGGCCGTGGGCGTAGGCGAGGGCCTCGGCGAGGTCGGCGGCGATCTCGACCGCCCGGCGATGCGAGAGCCGGCCGCCGGCCAGCGACTCGGCCAGGCTCCGCCCCTCGATCAGGGCGAGCGCCAGGTAGAGGCGGTCGCCGTCGCGGCCGGCCTCGTGGATCGCGACGATGCCGGGGTGCTTCAGCCGGGCCAGGGCGCGGGCCTCGCCCAGGAATCGCTCCCGCGCCCGCGACGACAGGGGGGCCTCGTCGCGCATCAGCTTCAGCGCCACCTCGCGTTCCAGGGTCGGGTCGAAGGCGCGGTAGACGCACGCGTGTCGACCCTCGCCCAGCAGGCCGAGGATCCGGAAGCGGTCCAGGCCGCGGTCCTCGACGGCGGCGGCGCGCCCGTCCAACTCCAGGTGGCGGGCCGCCGCGAAGATCCCCGTGCGCGAGGCGTCCAGCGGGCCCATCGCCGGGACCGAATAGGCGCTCTCGTTCCACTCGAAGCCCGAGGCGGCCTCGGCCAGGTCATCCCACGGCTCGTCCAGGTCGAATCCGGCGGCCAGGAACTCGCCGCTCTCGGCCATCTCCTGGACAGTGGGGGCCAGCACGGCCACGCCCCCGGAGCCCGAGCCAGAGCCGAAGCCCGACCCGAACCCCTGCGACGACGCCGCCGCGTAGGGCCGCGCGGCCACGCCGCGCCGGGGCGAGACGGCCGCCCAGGCGGACCCCGAGCCGGAGCCGGGCTCAACGGGCTCGGCGCGCAGCTTGGTCAGGCAGCGGGGGCAGCGAAAGACCCTGCCGAGGGGGTCGACGCCGCGTCGCGTGACGCGGCCGCACGAGGGGTTCGGACATTTCGCGATGGTGCTCATCCTTGATCTCCTCCGAAGCGTCGGAGGCCGGGGCCTCCCGCCATGCGGCGGCCCCCCGACTCGACGATTCGCTCGCGTCGTTGGCTAGCTTGCTGGAAACCTCGCGATCCGCTGAACTGGGCGGCCGTCGATCGCCTCGACGGCCCGAAAGATGGGAAGCGCCCTGGTCCGTCTCTCCTGGTTGCCGGGGTGGACTGTAGCCTTTACGCCGCTCGCTCCGCAAGCGTCAAGTCGAGGTTTTCCGCGGGTCCGCCGGGCCGCGCCGATCGAGGCTGGCCAAAGATCGGGCCGACGCTTAGGCTAGACAAGTAGATGCGGCATGGCGTCCCCGGACGCCTTAACCGTCGAGGCGTCCCGTCGAAACCGCCCGAATAAGCCTGCATCCCCCTTCGCTCGCGGGAGAAGGGGCGCTCGTGAGCGCGTTTCGCCCCGGACGTTCGACGCGGCCTACTCGACCGGACCCAGACCGATGCCCGAATCCCCCGGAAAGACGCCCAGCATCCTGGAAGAGATCGTCGCGACGAAGCGAAGGGAGGTCGAGCGCGACCGCCGGCGCATGCCGCTGGAGGAGTTGGAGGCGCAGGCCGCCGAGGCCCCGCCGGTCCGCGACTTCCGCGCCGCGCTGGACGGCCGGGGCGCCATCTCGCTGATCGCCGAGGTCAAGAAGGCCAGCCCGTCGGTCAAGGTGATCCGCGAAGACTTCGAGCCCGTCTCGATCGCCCGCGCCTACCAGGACCACGGCGCGGCGTGCATCAGCGTGCTGACCGACGTCCCTTACTTCCAGGGGCACCTCTCGTACCTCGCCCGGATCCGCGCGTCGGTCGCCATCCCCTTGCTCCGCAAGGACTTCATCATCGACGAGTACCAGGTCGTCGAGGCCCGCGTCGCCGGGGCCGACGCCATCCTGCTGATCGCCGAGATCCTCGACGACGCGACCATGGGCGCGCTGTTGGAGCGGGCCAGGGGGCTGGGCATGGCGGCGCTCGTGGAGTTCCACGACCCGGCGAACCTGGATCGCGTGCTGGCCGTCGGCGCGGACCTCGTGGGGGTCAACAACCGCGACCTCCACACCTTCACCACCGACCTCGACCGGACCATGCGCGTCCGCGAGCGCGTCCCGAACGACGTCCTGCTGGTCAGCGAGAGCGGCATCCACTCCCGCGCCCAGGTCGAGCGGCTCCAGGTCGCCGGCGTCGCCGCGATCCTCGTGGGCGAGTCGCTGATGCGCCAGCCCGACATCGGCCTGGCCGTGGAGCGGCTGATGGGCCTGGCCCCCGAGGGCGCCCCGGCGTCGTGACCCCTCGCCCCACGGCGAATAATAATCGGGTCCGGCCCGACGAATGCCTGGGGTGAGACGCGGGCGCCGGCGCGCGCCGACGGCCCGCCCGCCCGAATCGGACCGGAACGACAGCAAGGAGACGATGCATCATGCGACTCCACCCGAAGGCCGCCAGGACGCTCACGACGATCGGGGGGGTCGGGCTCATGGGCCTGGCGTTCCTCGCCGCCCCCGCGCTCGGCCGCGTCCTCCAGGACGGCCCGCCCCGCGAGAACCCCGCGCCCCCGGCCCCCCCGGCGCCCAGGCCCCCGGACGCCCCGGACGCCCCCACGCCCCCCGACGCGGACGACGACGCCGACGACGCGGAGGAGGCCGCCGACGCCGTGGCGAGGCGCGTCCAGGAGCTTGCCGAACGCCTGAGCAAGGAGGCCGAGCCCGTCGCCGACGAGGTCCGCAAGGCGATCGGCGACGCCGCCACGATCCTCGGCGACGCCCTCAAGCGCGACAACGCCTCCGCCGAGGACGTGAAGTCGGCCATCGAACGCGCCCGCGACGAGCTGACCCGCGCCTTCCAGGAAGGCGGCTCGATCGACCGCAGCGCCCGCGAGGCGATCCGCAAGGCCCAGGAGGAAGTCCGCGGCGACCTGGAGAGGTCCCGCGACGAGGCCCGCGAGGCCCTGCGCCGTCGCCACGAGGACGCCCGCGAGCGCCTCGGCGAACAGGCCTCCGAAGCCCCGGATGACATGGACGATGCCCACGAGGGCGAGGGCGAGGTCGATGACGACGGCGACGACACCGCGCGAGCCCGTCGCCGCGTCCGCTATCTCCAGCAGCAGCTCCGCGAGGCCCAGCGCGAGCTTCAGCAGGCCGAGCGCGAGGGTCGCGAGGCCCGCAGGCCGGGCTCGCCCCGCGGTCGCCTCGGCGGCGCCATGCGTCCTGGCCCCGGTCCCGGTCGTTTCGGCCCCGGCCCTGGCCCCGGTCGTCCCGGCCCTGGTCGTCCCGGCTCCGACGCCGACCGCCGCCTCGACGCCCTCGAAGCCAAGATGGACCGCGTCCTGGAGGCGCTTGAAGGGATCAAGGGCGACAAGCCCGAGGCGAGCGAGCCGGAGCCCGAAGGCGACGACGATTGAACCCCGCGGGCGGGCGGCCCTCGCGATGCCGGGGGCCGTCCGCCCGACTTCGACGACGGGCCGCCGGCCCCCGGCGCGTCACTTCGTGAACAGCACCGCCTCGTCGCGGATGACGTAGCGGGCGCCGATCGACCCGAGGAGTTCCTCGATCGCCCGGTCCAGCGGCCCGTCCTCCACCTTCCCGGTGACGCGGGCGTGGGGGTCGAGGCGGCCGGCCCCGAGGGCGGCGGGGTCGAGGACGAAGCTCTCGCCGGTCAGCGCCTCCAGGATGGCGGGGACGTCCTCAAGCTCGGCGTCCTCGATCGCGAACGAGCCCGGCTTCGCGAGCTTCTCCGCGATGGCCTGGTTGGTCGCCCGCTGGTGCGGCGATTGCTCGCGCGGGCCATCGGCCTTGACGACGCGCAGGCCGTCCTCGGCCGGCTTGACGTCCAGCCCCAGCGCGTCGAGCGTCAGCCCGAGCCAGCTCCGCAGCGAGAGCCCGGCCCCGAGCGTCAGCCGGGTCGGCTCGTCGGGGCTCACGCCGGCGGCCTTCAGCGACTCCTCGTCGATGATGATGGGGATGTCGCCCATCCGGGAGAAGAACTCAAGCGTCTTCCTCAGCGACACCGAGTCCGTGCCCAGAGCAATGTAGCGGTCGAGTGCCCGGGGGACGCGGCGGGCCATGGGGATCGGCGGCAGCTTATTCGCCAACTCCCGCGGGTGCGACTCGCCGATGAGGATGCCGTCCGGGTCGACGAGGAGGCTCGTGGGGAACCCCTGGACCTGGAGGGCGTCGACCGTCGCGCCGTGACCGGCCCGCCCCTCATCGCCGGGGGCGTCGAGCAGGACCGGGAACGGCAGGTCGCGGCCGCGCCAGACGGACTTCTTCGCCGGCCCGGTCTTCGCGTCCATCTCGGCGAGATCCTTCACGGAGCCGTCGTGGAGGGCGAGGATCTCGAACTTGTCGCGGTCGGCCTCGTGCTCCTCGTAGAAGTCGATCAGCTCGCCGAGCTGGCGGACGCAAGGGCCGCACCAGTAGCCCCAGACGTCGATCAGGACCCACTTGCCGCGGAAATCGGCGATCGTCACATCTTTCTTCACCCCCCGGGCGTCGGCCAGCTTCCACGGAGGGAAAGGCTTCCCCTTCATCAGCGCGAGGGCCTGCGCGGGGAGGTCGATGGTCCCCAGGTCGACCTCGGGTAGGTCGGGCTTGAGGGACAGGGGCCTCTTCACCCCCCGGACGTCGCTCCCATAGGCGTCCATCACGTAGTCGCCCGCCGGGGCGACGAAGGAGAACTCCCCGTCCTTCACGACGCGCTGGAGGACCCGGGCGTCGCCGGGCGTCGTGTTGAGGTAGGTGTTGGCCCAGGTCGGGAAATGGCCCAGCTCCTTGCTGTCCAGCTTGCCGCGGACGCGCACGGCCGGGGCCAGGCGGATCTCCACCGGCTTATCCAGGGCGTCCTTGGGGACGACCGCCAGGCTGGCATGCGCGCGGTCGGCGTCATAGGCGGCCAGGGTGAATTGATCGCCATAGGCTTCCTCCTTGAGGGCGAACCGGCCGTCGGCGTCGGTCTTCGCGCCGTGATACGACTTCACCTCGCCGGTCTCCTCGTCCACGATCCAGAATGAGGCGACCTCCGCGCCCGCGATGGGCTCGCCGTCGGCGTCGACGACCCGGCCCTCGATCTTCACCGTGGATTGCGCCCGCCCCTCGCCCATGCCCGACAGCATCGCCAGGCCCAGGGTCGCCGCCGTCACCAACCGTCGCCGGATCATGGCCCCCTCCTTCCGCCGTCTTACAAGCGTCGTCGCCCGCGGCGAGAGTGTGACGGAGGCCGCGCGGCCGGTCAAGGGTCGGTCGGCCGGGACTCGCGGGGGAGGGGGGCGGGGCCCGGACGACGCCCGGCGTGGAAGGACCGGAGGGTTGGATTCTTGATTGAAATCGGCCCGTCGGCGATCGACAATGGGGCCTCGTGCGAGGAGCGACGGCGTCTGTACGGTTCGCGGGGCCCGGAAGGCCTCGGCGGGCGGCCGTTCGCGGCGCGGGAACGGGGACGGGCATGATGGCGCAATTCGGGAAGCGGCGACGCGCGGGGTCGGCCGGGGTCTGGAAGGTCGTGGTCGGGTCGATCGCGGCCTGCATCCTGGCGACGGCGGCATCGACCGCCACGGCCCAGGACGGTCGGCCCCCCGAACTCCCCAGGGGAGCCCACGTCAGCATCATCGGCAACACCCTGGCCGATCGCATGCAGCACACCGGCTGGCTGGAGGCGACCGCCCACAGCCGGTTCCCCGACCACAACCTGACGATCCGCAACCTGGGCTTCAGCGGCGACGAACTCACCGTCCGCCTCCGCTCGGCCGCGTTCGGGACGCCCGACGAGTGGCTGACGAGGAACAAGACCGACGTCGTCCTCGCCTTCTTCGGCCACAACGAGTCGTACGGGGACCCGGAGAAGTTCCGCGCCGACCTCGACGCCTTCGTCAAGCACACGCTCGCCCAGAAGTACAACGGCAAGTCCGCCCCCGCGCTGGTGCTGTTCTCGCCGATCGCCTTCGAGGATCTCCGCGACCCGTCGCTCCCCGACGGCAAGGAGATCAACCCCCGCCTGGAGCGCGTGACGGCCATCATGGCCGAGGTCGCCAGGGCCCACGAAGTCCCCTTCGTCGACCTGTTCCACCCCACGCGCGACCTCTACGCCAGGGTGGACAGGCCCCTGACCATCAACGGGATCCACCTGACGTCCGAGGGCGACAGGGCCGTCGCCGAGATCATCGAGCGCGCCGTCTTCGGCGACGTCCATGAGCGCGACCCCGAGCGGTTCGAGAAGATCCGGCAGGCCGTGCTGGACAAGTCGGACACCTGGTTCAACCGCTACCGGACCGTCGACGGCTATTCCATCTACGGCGGCCGGGCCGACCTCGCGTTCGTCAACGACCAGACCAATCGCGAGGTCGCCCAGCGCGAGATGGAAGTGCTGGACGTGATGACGGCCAATCGCGACCGTCGAATCTGGGCGATCGCCGCCGGCGAGGATCCCGGGCCGGTCGACGACTCCAACACCCCGCCGTTCATCCCGGTCATCACCAACAAGCCGGGCCCCGGCCCCGACGGCGAGCACGTCTACCTCGGCGGCGAGGAGGCCATCGCCAAGATGACCGTCGGCCAGGGCCTGAAGGTCAACCTGTTCGCGTCCGAGGAGCAGTTCCCCGACCTGGCCAAGCCCGTGCAGATGACCTTCGACGCGAAGGGCCGGCTGTGGGTCGCCTGCTGGCCCACCTACCCCCACTACCGCCCCAAGTCGCCGCGCAACGACAAGATCATCATCCTGGAAGACACCGACGGCGACGGCAAGGCCGACAAGCAGACCACCTTCGCCGACGACCTGCACTGCCCCACCGGGTTCGAGATCGTCCCCCAGGGCGTCCTGGTCGCCCAGGCCCCGGACATCATGCTGCTGAAGGACACCGACGGCGACGACCGGGCCGACGAGCGCGTCCGCGTCCTGAGCGGTATCGACTCGGCGGACACCCACCACACGTCCAACAGCTTCCGCACGGGCCCCGGCGGCGACGTCTACTTCCAGGAGGGGACGTTCCACCACTCGCAGATCGAGACGCCCCACGGCCCCCCCGTCCGCCTGGCCAACGCCGGCGTCTTCCGGTATGAGCCGCGGTCCCAGAAGATCGACGTCCACGTCACTTACCCGTTCGCCAACCCGCACGGCCACGTCTTCGACCGCTGGGGCCAGGACTTCGTCACCGACGGCACCGGCAACGTCAATTACTTCGCCGCCGCCTTCTCCGGACACCTGAACTTCCCCGAGAAGCACGGCTCGATGAAGCCCTACTTCCAGCAGCGCACCCGCCCCTGCGCCGGCACCGAGATCCTCTCCAGCGTCCACTTCCCCGACGACTGGCAAGGGGACCTGCTGATCGCCAACGTGATCGGCTTCCAGGGGATCCACCGCTACAGGTACGAGGACGACGGCTCCGGCTTCACGGCCGTCGAGCAAGACCCGATCGTCTTCTCGTCCGACCCGAACTTCCGGCCGTCGGACATCGAGGTCGGCCCGGACGGCGCGATCTACTTCCTGGACTGGCACAACCCGCTGATCGGCCACATGCAGCACAACCTCCGCGACCCCAGCCGCGACGCCGAGCACGGCCGCGTCTACCGGGTGACGCACGAGGGCCGGCCGCTCGCCCCCCCCGCCAGGATCGCCGGCGCGACGATCCCCGAGCTGCTGGAGCTGCTGAAGTCCCCCGAGGACCGCGTCCGCTACCGGGCCAAGGCCGAGCTTTGCGCCCGCCCCGCCGACGACGTCCTCCCCGCGCTGGCCGCCTGGGTCGGCAACCTCGACCCCAACTCCGCCGACCTGGAGCATCACGTCCTGGAGGCCCTCTGGGTCCACCAGACGTATGACGTGGTCGACCTGGAGCTGCTGAAGCGCTGCCTGGCCTCGCCCGACTTCCGGGCCCGCGCCGCCGCGACCCGCGTCCTCTGCTGCTGGCGCGACCGCGTCCCCGAGGCGCTCGACGTCCTCCGCGAGCTGGCCCGCGACGAGCACCCGCGCGTCCGGCTGGAGGTCGTGCGAGCCGCGAGCTTCTTCGAAGAGCCCGACGCGCTGGACGTCGCCCTGACCACCGCCGAGAGCCCGACCGACTACTACCTGGACTACGCCCGCGGCGAGACCCTCCGCGCGCTGGAGCCCGTCGTCCGGCGGGCCCTCCGGGAGGGCCGCTCGATCGAGTTCCGGAGCGAGGTCGCGGCGCGGTACTTCCTCGACCGCGCGTCGACCGACAACCTCCTGAGGATGAAGCGGACGGCCCCCGTGCTGCGGGAAGTCCTCCTGCGCCCCGGCGTCTCCGAGGACGAGCGCCGCAAGGCGCTGGCGGATCTCGCCGCGCTCGTCGGCAAGGCGCCGGCGCGGGTGCTGGTGGAGGACCTGACCGCCCGCGACGCCGAGGGCGCCGCGGCGGTGGACGACGGCGTCGCGATGGAGCTGGCCCGCCTGCTGGGCGAGTGCGACCGCGCCGAGCTGGCCGAGGTCCGCGGCGAGGTCGAGGCGCTGGCGACGACGGGCAAGTCCCCCATCGCCCGCCGGATCGGCCTCGCGGCGATCGTCGCGGCCGACGGCTCGCCCGACGCCGCGTGGGCCCTCGCCTCGAATTCGGTCTCGTCGCTGCGCGACTTCCTCGCCGCCGCCCCGCTGATCCGCGACCCGATCGTCCGCTCCGGGCTGTATCCGAAGGTCGAGCCGCTGCTGACCGCGACCTCCCCCGACACGGGCCGGAAGGGGGCGCTCGGCCGGTTCGTCCGGATCGCCCTGCCGCGCAAGGGGACGCTCACGCTGGCCGAGGTGGAGGTGATCGCCGACGGCCGCAACGTCGCCCGCGGCGGCAAGGCGACCCAGAAGAACACGGCCAGCGGCGGCGACGCCTCGCGCGCCATCGACGGCAACGCCTCCGGCGCCTACGGCGACGGCGGGCAGACCCACACCGAGGAGCAGACCGACGCCCCCTGGTGGGAGGTCGACCTCGGCGCCGAGTACCCCATCGAGGCGATCGTCGTCCACAACCGGACCGAGGGCGAGCTGGGTCGCCGCCTCCGCGACTTCGAGCTGACCGTGCTCGACTCGTCCCGGGAGGTCGTCGACCGCAAGGCCGGAAACCCCGCGCCGGAGCCCTCGGCCCGCTTCGAGTACGACGGCGGCGGCCTCGCCGGCCTGGTCCGCCGGGCCGCGATGGACGCCCTGACCACCATGCGCGGCCACGAGGCCGACACGTTCCGCGCCCTGGCCAGGTTCGTCCGCGAAGGGGAGCCGGTCGACCGCCGCGCCGCCATCGCCGCGATCCAGAAGCTGCCCCCCGCCACCTGGCCCGACGACGCCCTGGCCCCGCTGGCCGACGCCCTGCTGGCCGAGGTCGCCAAGGTCCCCGTCGCCGATCGTCGCTCCCCCGCCGCGCTCGACGCCTTGCAGCTCGGCGACATGGTCGCCTCGCGCCTGCCGGCCGATCGCGCCAAGGCCGTCCGCAAGGCCCTGGGAGACCTGGGCGTCCGGGCGATCCGGGTCGGCACGGTGCTGGAGCAGATGCGTTACGACGTCGACCGGATCGTCGTCCAGGCCGGCAAGCCCGTCGAGTTCGTCTTCGAGAACGTCGACGTGATGCCGCACAACTTCGTCATCACCCAGGCCGGCTCGCTCGAGGAGGTCGGCGACCTGGCCGAGGCGACGGGGCTCCAGCCCGACGCCATGAAGCGGCAGTACGTCCCGCCCTCGGACAAGATCATCCTGGCGAGCAAGCTGCTCCAGCCCGGCGAGGTCGAGCGCATCGCCTTCACCGCGCCGACGACCCCGGGCGTCCTCCCCTACGTCTGCACCTATCCCGGCCACTGGCGCAGGATGTACGGCGCTCTCTACGTCGTGGAGGACCTGGACGAGTACCTGGCCTCGCCCGAGGGCTACCTCGCCGCCCACCCCCTGCCGATCGCCGACGAGCTGCTGAAGTCGACCCGCCCGCGCACCGAGTGGACCTTCGAGGACCTCGCGGCGTCGCTGGCCCAGCTCGAGCCCGGCGCCGACGCCGCCGGCGCGGGCGTCGGCCGCTCGTTCCAGAACGGGCGGACGCTGTTCCAGCTCGCCTCGTGCTCGGCGTGCCACCAGCTCGAGGGCGTCGGCAAGGAGTTCGGCCCGGACCTGGCGAACCTCGACCCGAAGCAGGGCCCGGCCGACCTGCTCAGGAACATCCTGGACCCCTCGGCCAGCATCAACGAGAAGTTCGTCTCCCACGCGATCGAGCTGGATTCCGGCCAGGTCGTGACCGGCCTGATCGTCGGCGAGACCCCCGAGGCGATCCAGATCGTCGAGAACCCCCTGATCAGCGCCGAGGCCCGCGCGATCGCCGCGGACGAGGTCGCCGACAGGGTCCAGTCGAAGATCTCCCTCATGCCCAGGGGCCTGCTCGACAAGCTGACCCGCGAGGAGATCCTGGACCTCATCGCCTACATCGCCGCCGCCGGCGACCCGTCCCACCCGCTGTTCCGCGGCGACCACGCCGGCCACGCCCACGGCGCGGGGCACTGAGCCCCCGCCGGTGACGCGCCCGACGCCAACGCGCGTCCCCCCCTCCCACCGGGGGGGGGGACGAAGGGCCGGTAATCACGCCGGCTCATCGAACGCGAGTTCCCCCTCCCACCGGCCACGGGCAAGGCCACGGCTCACCGGCCCAGAGTCCGACCGAAGTGGACCGGCTTCAGGATGACCCAGATGTCCTATTCATCCCCTCTCCTCTAGGGAACGGGTAGCCGCGTCAGCGGCGGGCGAGGGTCTTCCGAACGCGGATGAAGCTTTGGCGCGGCATGCCGTAAATTGTTGCCATGTCCACCGATCCGATGTCCCACCCCGCCCGACGGGCTGGATGCGTATCGGGCCGGCCGCTCGATTCGGCCTGGCACTAGCTCGCATGCGCGTGATCCCCGACGCGAATTTCCACAATTTTTTTCGAAATCATGAGATTTCCTGCCCGCCGCCGCGTACATTACGGACGTTCGGCGACCACGCTCCTTGGAAATTCGGAATCGGTTCAATAGGCAGGGACTCCCACGACGGCCATGCGATCGCAAGGCGACCCGCATGGCTTCCGAGTTCCGTCGACGGGCCAAGGCCTCGCCCCCACGCGTCGCGTCGTGAGGGAAGATCGCTCGCGCCCGGCCGCGAGGCGAAGGTCGCCCGCGCCGGACACGAAAAACGCCGACCCGCCGCGGTCGCGAGGACGGCGGCGGGCCGGCGATGAGGTTGACCGGTCACGGCCCGATGGGGCCGCTGCTAGATCGGATCAGTAGCTGTCGGAGCTGACGACCTCGCCGCCGGCGCGGGTGCCGAGGGCCCAGTAGGTGGCCATCGAGACGCTGCTCTTGACGAAGCGGGCCGAGCCGTCGGCGAACACGAAGTTCGAGCCGCCGGAGTGGTTGCTGTTGGCGTTGGTGATGTTGGCGTGGTCGGTGGACTCGATGGGGCACCCTCCGCAGCCGAAGCGGCAGCTACGCCACTGGTACTGCGTCGAGTTGGGCGGGACGATCGTGCTGAACATCGTCCACCCCTCGCAGCCCCAGCCCCAGTGCCGGCCATGGTCGCTCGAGAGGCCGTTGCCGGCGGTGGCCTGGCGGAAGCGGTCGTTGCAGACCTGGAGTCGGGCGCCGACAAGCGCGCCGGGCGCCACCTCGCCCATGGTCATGAAGTTGTAGGCGTCGGTGAGGTCGCCGTCGAGGCCGCCGGTGCCGTCCGGCAGGTTGGTGCCGGTGTTGTAGGGCGTGGCGCGGCCGACGCCGGTGCCGACGAGGCCCTCGCCGAAGGCGATGGTGTTCGACGTGCCGTCCGGGCAATCGGCGACGCCGTAGGTCATCTGATAGGTGAACAGGCCGCTGCTCCGGACGCCGCCGCAGTTGGGCGGCGCCCCGCTCGCCGACCCCCCGTCGCCGTTCATGCTGGTGCCGCGGCTGGCGTAGTAGGAGTTGTGGTAGGTCCGGCCCGCGTTGGAGTCCGACGGGCAGAGCAGGAACGTCAGCTTCGTCCGCCATGCGGTGCCGTTGATCTGCTCGCCGCCCGCCAGGATCGGGTCGAAGTTGAAGTTGATGGCGTTGTAGACCTGCGTCTGCTCCATGTAGCCGAGCAGCAAGGACTGCGCGCTCCACCCCGCCCACTGGATGCAAGCATTCCCGTTGTTGGCGGCGGGATTGGCGGAGTTGTAGGTCGCCGACACTCCCATGGGGAACGAGTTGTGCGCCGAATGGTAGTTGTGCATCCCCAGGCCAAGCTGCTTGAGGTTGTTGATGCACTGGGCGCGCCGGGCCGCCTCGCGGGCCGCCTGGACGGCCGGGAGCAGCAGGGCGATCAGGACCGCGATGATCGCGATCACCACCAAAAGCTCGATCAGGGTGAATCCCCGATCGCGACGAGTACACGGGATCATGCGATTTCCTCTTGTCGATAGGATACGGAGGAGGGAAGGGAACGAGGACAATGGCGCGGGACGGAAACGACGCGAGAATAACGATTTCCGCCGATGACCGGCCACGAATATCCGGACCGCCCGCCGGCTAGCCCATGGCGACGCGACCCGGGCGCGGGCTCAGCCCCTGGACTTGCCCTTCTTCGAATACTGCTGCTGCATGTACTCCATCGAGCCTTTCAATTCCTCCTGGAGCGGCTTCTCCTGCTCGATCGTGGCGGCGTCGTCCCCGCCGCAGCCCGGCAGGGCGACGAGGATCGCGCCGGAGGCGACCAGGGCGAACGCGCCGGTCAGGATTCCCACCGTCTTCCTGGCGTGCATGTCTGGAATTATCCTTTCTCCCGTCGGGCGCGATCGAGGACGCCCGCGCGCCGGCAATGCCGGGCCGCGCGGCTCCCGATGCGGGGCCGACCGTGAAAATAGCGATGGAGTGGGCCCGCGGCCCACCGACTGCGCGACGACACCGAGACGCACGGGGAAGGGAGCATCCCCCGGATGATGGGTCGATCGCGTCGCCGGATCCTGGGATCACATGACTGGCATCATGTTCGATCCGACGGAGCGTCGACCGCCCCCGACGCCCCACGGCCGATCTCGCCCGGCCGGGGCGCGGAAACCTCTAGACTGCTAGACTCGCATGAGGGCAGAGTATAAGAGACAGTTTCCGATAGCAAGGGGCGACATCGGCCAGGTGTCGAAATCCGACAACCGGCACCATCGGCCTCACCCCTCTTAAGGCCGCCCGTCGCGGGATCCGCCGGGGCCTGGGCCTACTTTCGCGAGGCCACGATCATGGCGGAAGGCACGGGATCGGGCGACCCGTCGCGGGGGCATCCAACTTTGGTCGCCTGCCTGCTCGCCGGCCTGGCGGGCGGGCTGTCGGCGTTCGTCGTGGGCGAGTCGACTTATGGGTCGTTCGAGGCCGCGGGGGTCGCGCGACGGTTCCAGGGGATCGTCTCGGACCTGCCGACTCCCGCCGCGCGGGATCTGGCGATGGCCCGCGAGTCGGCCGCGGCGTTCGCCGGGCTGGGGGCGGCGCTGGGGTTGTTCCTGGGACTGGCGGGGGGCATGGCCGGCGGCGGCCCCCGCCGGGGCATCTCGGCGGGCGTGGCCGGGCTGGTCCTCGGGGGCCTGGTCGGCGGGCTCCTGTCGCTGGGGTTGCTCCCCGGCGCGCTCCGGCTGCGCGATCGACTCGACGTCGACCCGATCCTGATCGGCACCGCGACCCAGGCCCTCGTCTGGGGCCCCGTCGCCGCCGCGGCCGGCGCGGCCTTCGGGCTCGCCTTGGGCGGGCGCGGGGCGGCCCCTCGGTTCGCCCTCCTCGCCCTGGGCGGCGGCGTCCTCGCCGCGATCCTCCACGGCGCGGCCGGCGCGGTCCTCTTCCCCCTGGCCGAGACCGACCGACCGCTGGCGACCGAGCGAGGCGCGCGACTCCTCGCCCACTTGCTCGTGGCCCTGTGCGCCGCCGCGGCCGTCGGCCTGGGGGCGACGGCGCGCCGGCGACGCGCCGAGCCCGAGCCCCCCGCCGCCGCTACGCCAGCAGCTTCGTGACGACCTCGCCGTGGACGTCGGTGAGGCGGAACGGGCGCCCCTGGGACTTGAACGTCAGCCGGGTGTGGTCGAAGCCCAGCAGGTGCAGCAGCGTGGCCTGGAGGTCGTGGACGTGGATCGGGTCTTCCACGATGTGGAAGCCCAGGTCGTCGGTGCGGCCGATGGTCTGTCCCCCCCGGATCCCGCCGCCGGCGAGCCACATGGTGAACGCCTGCGGGTGATGGTCGCGGCCCATGCTGCGGCCCAGCGCGGCGTTGGATTCGACCATCGGCGTGCGGCCGAACTCGCCCCCCCAGACGACCAGCGTGTCGTCCAGCAGCCCGCGCCGCTTCAGGTCCATCACCAGCGCCGCGGAGCCGCGATCGGTCTGGCCGCACTGGTGCTTCAGGCCGCCGGCGACGTCGGAGTGGTGGTCCCAGCCCTCGTGGAACAGGTTGACGAACCGGACCCCGCGCTCGACCAGCCGGCGCGCCAGCAGGCAGTTCAGCGCGAACGAGGGCTTGCCGGGCTCGGCGCCGTACATGGCGAGGGTGTCGGGGGATTCGTCGGAGAGGTCCATCAGGTCGGGGGCGCTGGCCTGCATGCGGAACGCCATCTCGTAGGCGCTGACGCGGGTGGCGATCTCGGGGTCGCCGACGGCGGCGAGGTGGTCGTGGTTGAGGTCGCGGATCAGGTCGAGCGTGTCGCGGTCGAACCGGCGGTCGACGCCCGGCGGGCTGGCGACGTCGAGGATCGGGTCCCCCTTCGACCGGAACGGGACGCCCTGGAACGAAGTCGGGAGGAAGCCGCTGGACCACAGCGCCGCGCCGCCGCTGAGGCCCGCCCCGGACGAGAGGACGACGAACCCCGGCAGGTCGGCCGACTCGCTCCCCAGCCCGTACACGGCCCAGGCCCCGATGCAGGGGCGGCCGGGGAAGGGGGAGCCCGTCTGCACGAATATCTGCGCCGGGGCGTGGTTGAACTGGTCGGTGTGCATCGACTTGACGATGGCGATGTCGTCCACGATCTTCGCCGTGTGGGGCAGCATCTCCGACAGCTCGGCGCCGCATCCGCCGTGGCGCGAGAAGCGGTATCGCGACGACATCAGGCTGGCGTCGGGCCGGATGAAGGCGTAGCGCTGGTCCTTGACCACCTCGGCGGGGATCGGCTTGCCGTCGTGCCGGGTCAGCTCGGGCTTGGGGTCGAACAGGTCGAGCTGGCTGGGGGCGCCGGCCATGAACAGGTGGATGACGCGCTTGGCCTTCGGCGCGTAGTGGGGCGGCCGGGGCGCGAGCGGATCGGCCGAGGAGACCACGTCGGCCGCGCGCGAGCGCCCTTGCCCCCGCATCATGAGCGACGCCAGCGCCATCTTGCCGACGCCCACGCCGCAGTCGCGGAAGAAGTGCCTCCGCGTCCGCGCGAGGTTCCACGCCGCGACTCGTTCGAGATGGGGGTTTCCAGACACCGTGCGGCCCTCCTTCGTCGACCCGGCGGGGGGATCCCCCCGCCCCGACCATTATCGCATCATGCGAGCGGGCCGGCCACCTTCATCGAAGCAGGTCTTCCGCGACGCTCAGGAACTCCTTCGCGTCGCCCCCTCGGTAATCCGTAATCCCAACCCGATAGCAAAGCGCATCGCCACGCACGCGGATGTTGAACACGATCGGGTCGCGCCCGGACTGGAACGCGAAGACGTATTCCGGCTTGATGTCGCCGACGGCGGTGTCGCTGGAGATCACCGGAGCCATCGACCGCAGCACCTTCGACGCCGTATTGAACGCGTCGCCGCCGAAAGAGACGGTGGAGTGATCGCGAGTCCGCTCCAGGCTGGCGTTGATGGATCGGCTTGCCGCCAGCCTGTTCAGGTCCGCGGTCGTCAGCGGCCGGTCGGACGGCGGGCGAAGGCAGCCCACCACGCCCGACAGGACCAACACACAAGACGTCCACCGCGCCCGCTTCCGCATCCCCGGCGTCTCCATGAGCGAGGTCCCGCCCGGGCCCGCTGGGGCCGCGATGGCCGCGCCGACCATTATCCCGACATGCGAACGGCCCGACCATGGCGAGCCTCGGCCACGCGCCGGGCCTCGTGTTCGAGGAGGAGCCGCTTGCATTCGAGGCCGCCGGCGTACCCCGTGAGCGCGCCGCCGGAGCCGACGACGCGGTGGCACGGGACGAGGATCGAGATCGGGTTGAGCCCGTTGGCGCGGCCCACCGCCCGGCTCGCCGCCGGACGCCCGAGCCGCCGCGCCAGCTCGCCGTAGCTGATCCGATCGCCGAAGGGGATCTCGCGGAGCGCGGCCCAGACGGCGCGCTGGAAGTCGGTCCCCCGGGGCGCCAGGGGGATGTCGAATGGACGGGCCTCGCCGTCGAAGTAGGCGAGCAGCCGCGCCTCCGCCGCCCGGAATGGCCCCGGGTCGCGCCGCCACGACGGGCCGACGGCCGGGGGGAGACGATGCCCCTCGGTGTACAGTCCCGTCAGCGCCTCGCCGTCCGACAGGAGGAGCAGGGCGCCCACGGGGCTGGGCAGGGTCGCGTACCAGACGGTCGGGTCCATCGGATCCTCCTTCAAGGGGCCGTCAATCTTCGCCAGAGGTGCATGACGGCGTAAGCCCGCCAGGGCCGCCAGGGCTCGGCCGCGGCCAGGGCCTCGGCGGGCGAGCGCGCGTTCAGGGCTTTCCGCAGGACGAGGTCGTGGTGGGGGAAGGCGTCGGGCCAGCGCCAGGCCCGCATGGCGATGTAGCGGGCGGTCCAGGGGCCGATGCCCGGGATCGACGTCAGCCGCGCCAGGTCGGCCTCCGGGTCGGGGCCCGGTTCGAGCGACAGCGTCCCGTCGCGCGCCGCCGTGGCCAGGGCCCGGATGCACTCCGCGCGGGCGCGGATCAGCCCCAGGGCGGCCAGCTCGTCGACCGTCGCGCCGGCGAGGCGCCCGGGCGCGGGGCTGAGGCGGTCCAGCTCCGGGAAGGGGGTTTGCGCCGGCTCGCCGAAGGCGCGGGCGAACCGGCCGGAGAGCGTCGTCGCCCCTCGGACCGAGACCTGCTGGCCCAGCACGGCGCGGACCGCCAGCTCGAAGGGGTCGAACGCGCCCGGGACGCGCAGGCCGGGCGTCCGCCCGACGTCCTCGCGCATCGCGGCGTCGCGCGAGAGATGCTCGTCGATCGCGCCGGGGGCCGCGTCGAGGTCGAACAGCCGGCGGAGCCGGGCCAGGAGCCCCGGGAGGCCGCGGGCCGCGGCGATCGGCAGGTCGACCGCAAGCGCGTGCCGGCGAGGGGCCGGCTCGACCCGGATCCAGCCGCCCCCGCCGACGTCCACGGTGCGCAGGTAGGCGTCGCCCGTCACCCACTCGACCCCCGCGACAGTATGCGCCCGCAGGAAGTCGAGCATGGCGTCCCAGGCGAGGGGGGGGCGGTAGGCGAGGGTCAGGCGGATCCGGCCGTCCGGGGCCGGCGCCCCGCCGCCGGCCGACTTGCGGAGGTCGCCGGGGGCGAGCCGATACCGCGCCCGGAACAGGGCGTTGAACCGCCGGAGGCTGGCGAAGCCGCTGGAGAAAGCGACGTCGATGATCGGCATCGACGTGTCGGTCAGCAGTTGCTTGGCCAGCAGCAGCCGATGCGTCTGGGCCAGCTCCACCGGCGAGACGCCCAGCTCGCGGCGGATCGCGCGACGGAGGTGGCGCGGGCCGACGCCCATCTCGCGGGCCAGGGCTTCGAGCCCGCCCCCGTCCATGGCCCCGGCGACGATCCGGGACGCGGCCAGCCGGGCGGTCCGGCCCACGGCGTCCACCGGCGCGGCCCCCGGCGCCAGCTCGGGGCGGCAGCGCCGGCAGGGGCGGAAGCCCTCGCGCTCGGCCGCCGCCGCCGCCGGGTAGAACCGGCAGCGGTCGCGCCCCGGCGTCCGCGCCGGGCAGATCGGCCGGCAGTAGACGCCGGTCGACGTGACCCCGACGAAGAACACCCCGTCGAAGCGCGGGTCGCGGGCGGACAGGGCCCGATAGCAGGAGTCCGGTTCGAGTTCCATGGCCGAATCATAGGGCCGGCCCGGCCCCGAGTCTGGCCGTTTTCGGACCCGAGGGCGCCGCCCGCGCGGATCAGCCCACGATCGACGACTTCTCGCCCCACGCCCCGCCGAAGACGAACTCTGCGAGCGGCTTCCGCCCCTTGGGGGTGAGGTCGCGAGGGCGGAGATTCTCCGGGAGCGCGTCCGGGTCGCCGAGGTAGCCGATGGCGATGCCGGTGAGCGGGCGGACCCCCTCGGGGACGCGGAAGACCTCGCGGACGCGGTCGGGGAGGATGCCGATCATCTGATGGACGTGCATCCCCAGCGCGATCGCCTGGAGCGCCAGGCTGGCGCTCGCCGAGCCCAGGTCGTGCTCGGCCGCCTCGTTCCGCTTGCCGTTGCGCGCGTGGTTCAGGCTCGCGCAGCCGATCGCCAGCGCCGGCGCCGCGCCGGCCCAGGCCCGGTTCCCCTCGTTGAGGCACGAGAAGACCTTCCCGTACGCCTCCGGGTCGGCCTTGGTGGCGACGATGTACGACCAGGGCTGCTCGTTGTACGACGAGGCGGCCCAGCGCGCCGCTTCGAACAGGGAGCGCAGGTCCTCGTCGGAGACGGGCCGGTCGGCGTAGGCGTAGGGGCTCCAGCGATGGGCGATCAGGTCGGCGATCGGGTGGTCGGGCCTCGCCCGGCGGATCTCTTCGGGGTCCATGAGGTCACCTCACTCTTTCGTCACCGCCTCGTCCAGGTTCAGGATCACGCGGGCGACGGCCGTCCAGGAGGCCAGCTCGGTCGCGTCGACCCCCTCCGGGGGGGCGAGCAGGGGGGTCGGCGGCTTTTCTAGGCTCGCGCCGGCGAGCTTCGCGGCGTCGAGGCCGCCGTCGCGGAAGCGGGCGAGCTGGGCTTCGTGGTAGGCCAGGACGCGGGCCCGCTCCTCGTCGCGCGGGGGACGGCCGAGCGCCAGGAGGAACCCGCGCTCGACGCGGGCCTCGGGCGTGTCGGCCTCGCGGACGATCCGACGGCCGAGCGCCTGGGCCGCCTCCACGAAGACGACGTCGTTGAGCAGCACGAGCGCCTGGAGCGGCGTGTTGGAGCGCTCGCGGCGGGTGCAGACGACCTCGGGCGTGGGGGCGTCCATCGTGGCGAACGCGGCGAACGGGGCCGTCCGCTTGATGAACGTGTAGAGGCCGCGACGGTAGCGGTCGGCCCCCACGCTGGGCGTCCAGGGCTCCTGGCCGTAGGCCAGCGTGGTCGCCCCCTCGGGCTGGGGGGGCTTCACGCTCGGGCCGCCGACGCGGCCGTCGAGCAGGCCGGCGGCGGCGAGCGCCACGTCGCGGATCGTCTCGGCCCCGACGCGGAACCGCGGCCCGCGCGCCAGCAGCTCGTTCCTCGGGTCGCGGGCGACCTGCTCGGGCGTCGCGCGGCTGTCCCGGCGATAGGCCGCGCTCGTGACGATCAGCCGATGCATGGCCTTCATGCTCCAGCCGCGGCGGGGGAACTCGGTCGCCAGCCAGTCGAGCAATTCGGGATGCGTCGGCTCCTCGCCCTGCGTGCCGAAGTCCTCGGGCGTCGTCACCAGGCCGCGCCCGAAGTACGTCTGCCAGAGCTGATTCATCACGACGCGGCCGACCAGCGGGTTCTCGGGGGCGACCAGCCAGCGGGCGAACGTCAGCCGGTCGCGAGGCGCGTCCGACGGCAGCGGATGGAGCACGGCGGGCACGCCGGGCTCGACGGGGTCGCCCGGCTGGAGGAACTCGCCGCGCTTGTGGATGCGGGTGGTCCGCGCGTGCTCGGGGTCGCGCTCGCGCATCACCATGGTCGTCGGGAACCTCGGCTTCGACGCCCGCAACTCGTCGATCGGCTTGCGGGCCTCGGCCAGCTCGGGGGCGATCGACAGGTAATGGCCCGTCAGCGCCCGGACCTGTTCGGCCGAGCGTTCCGGGGCCTCGACGAGCAGGATCTCCTCGATCTCCGCCGGCGGGCCCGAGGCCGCGACGGGGCGGGCGTCGGCCACGGAGAGGCGGAACCGGCCGATGGTCGTCTGGTGGATGAACTCCTGGCGGAGCGTCAGGTGGATCTCGGTCGGGCCGCCGTCGAGCGCGTCGGCCAGCTCGAACACCGCGGCGTGCGGCTTGCCGACGCCCCCGGCGATGCTCCAGCCGGTGTCGGGCACGCCGTCGACGGCCATCGCCGCGGACCGGCCCTTCGCGGCGAAGCTCTCGGTGGCCCGGGCGAACTTCAACGGCCTGGGCTCCTCGGTCGAGCCCTCGGGGCGGGCGGTCGCCTCCACCTCGGTCAGCAGGAAGTCCCCCACGGAGAACAGCGGCGCGCGGCCGGGGCCGTTCTCCGGCAGGCTCGGGTCGAGCAGGACTTCCAGGCGGATCGCGGTCGCCTTCAGATCGGTCTTGAGGGTCGCCTCGTAAACGTCGTTGTTCGGCTTGTCCCCGGAGACCAGCACCGAGGCGTCGGGCCGGACGGTCATCGTCGCGCCCTTGCGCGAGACGACCTCCACCGGGGGTGTCACGGTCCAGCGGACCGGATGGATCGAAGCCTCCCACGCCTCCATCTTCGAAGCCAGCGACTCCGGCCCCTCGGCCGGGTAGCGGCCGGGGAGTTCGGCCTCCATCGCGAGGGCCCGGGCCTCGATCGCCTCCCGCCGCGCGGCGATCTCCGGGTCGGGCAGGTCGACCTCGGGCTCGTCGGCGTTATTCAGGAAGGCGAAGAACTGGTAATACTCGCGCTGGGTGATCGGGTCGTACTTGTGCGTGTGGCACTGCGCGCACTGGACGGTCAGGCCGAGCCAGGCGGCGCCGGTGGTCTGGACGCGGTCGACGACGGCGGCGAAGCGGAACTCCTCGACGTCGATGCCCCCTTCCTCGTTGATCATCGTGTTGCGATGGAAGCCGGTCGCGGTGATCTGGTCGGGGGTGGGATCCGGCAGGAGATCCCCGGCGATCTGCTCGACGGTGAAGCGGTCGAAGGGCATGTCGGCGTTGATGGCGCGGATCACCCAGTCGCGATACGGCCAGATGGAGCGCTCGCGGTCCTTCTCGTAGCCGTTGGTGTCGGCGTACCGGGCGCGGTCGAGCCAGTGGCGGGCCCAGAGTTCGCCGTGGCGGGGGGAGTCCAGCAGGCGGTCGACCAGGCGCTCGTAGGCGTCGGGACGGTTGTCGGCGAGGAAGGCGTCGATCTCCTCGGGCGTCGGCGGCAGGCCGACGAGATCCAGGCTCAGGCGACGGATCAGCGCGCGGCGGTCGGCCTCGGGGGCGGGCTCCACGCCTTCCTCCTCCAGCCGCGCCTGGACGAAGGCGTCGATGGGGTTGCGGACCGCGTCCGCGTTAACGACGGCCGGGACGGCGGGGGGCTTCGGCGGGATGAACGCCCAGTGCTTGGGGGCGTGTCCCTCGGCGGTCGAATCCTCGACGTCGGCCCACTTCGCCCCCTGGTCGATCCAGGCGCGGAGGATGCCGACCTCCTCGGCGGTCAGGGGGTCGCCGGAGCCTTCCGGGGGCATCGCGGTGATCTCGTCGACCCGCGCGGCGGCCTCGATGAGCAGGCTCTCGGCCGACTCGCCCGGGACGATGACCGGGCCGGAATCGCCGCCGGTCATGGCCTTCTCGCGGGTGTGGAGCGACAGCCCCGCCCGGTGCTTGGTCGCGCCGTGGCAGGCGAGGCAGCTCCGCTCCAGCAGCGGGGCGACGTCGCGCGCGAAGTCGACCTCGCGCGTCGCGGCCGGCGGCAGCTCCGCCGCGTCGTCGTCACCGATCGCCACGGCCGCGACCGCGGCCCACAACAATCCCAGCAGCCCGAATCGACGCGTCATGCTTGGCCCTCCGTCCAACCTTTGATTATCCCACCTCGGGGCGGAAAAGGCGACCTGACTCTCGCGACGATCGATTTCGGGGTGGACGGGCGCGCGATTTCATGGAGAATGCCCCCCGCCAAGTCTGATCCTAATCCGTGACGACACGGAACGATCGGCGCGGGGGCCGGGGCAGGGAAGCCCGGACCCCGGAGAACCCGAGAGCCGGGCCGCCGATCCTCATCGCCCTCGGTCGAATCGACCGCGCCCGGGCGGCCACCCGACGAGCAAGGAGGTTCGCCGTGACGCCGAATCCCCAGGGACGGCCTCACTTCGCCGATCCCCCGGGCCGCGCCTGGAGGCGCGACGCCCCCGGGGTCGCCGAGACGTGGGAAGGCCCGACGCCCTTCCTCTCGGTCGTGATCCCCGCCAAGGACGAGGCCGAGGGCCTCCCCCGGCTGATGGCCGAGATCGCCGCCGCGCTCCGGCCGCTGTGCGTCCGGACCGAGCCGCGCCAGACGCGCCTCGGCGGCTTCGAGGTGATCCTGGTCGACGACGGGTCGACCGACGACACGCCCCGAGTCCTCCGCGACCTGGAGGTCGACTTCCCCGAGCTGCGGCCGGTCCGGCTGCGGGCGAACGTCGGGCAGTCGGCCGCCACCGCCGTCGGCTTTCGCGCCGCGAGGGGCTCGTGGATCGCCACGCTGGACGCCGACCTCCAGAACGACCCGGCCGACCTGGCCGCCCTCTGGCGCCGGCTCCCCGGCCACGACGCCGTCCTGGGCTGGCGCCGCGAGCGCCGCGACAAGTGGAGCCGCCGCGTGGTCAGCCGCTGGGCGAACCGGGCGCGCAACGCGGTCCTCGGCCAGACGATCCGAGACACCGGCTGCTCCGTCCGGATCTTCCGCCGCGACCTGGCCCTGCGGCTGCCGCTGTTCCACGGCTCGCACCGGTTCCTGGGCCCGCTCCTGCTCCGCGAGGGGGCGGACGTCGCGCAGATCCCGGTGAACCACCGCGCCCGGCCGCACGGGGCGTCGCATTACAACTTCCGGAACCGCTCGTTCCGGGTCGTCGTGGACCTGCTGGGCGTCGCCTGGCTGATGCGACGGCCGCTGCGATACGAGGTGGTCGAGCCCGGCCCGTCCGTGCCGGCGCCATTCCTCCGGCTGGCCGCGACGCCGATCCGCGAGGCGAGCTGACCCGTGGGCCCGTTCACCGATCCTTACTTCTGGATGGCGGTCGGCTTCGCGGGGCAGGGGCTGTTCACGGCGCGATTCCTCGTGCAGTGGCTGGCCTCGGAGCGCTCGGGCGAGGTCGTGGTCCCCACCGCGTTCTGGTGGCTGAGCATCATCGGGGCCGCCGCGATGCTGGCCTACGCGATCTCCCGGCGCGACCCGGTGGTGATCGCGGGCCAGGCGACGGGGTTCGTCGTGTACGCCCGGAACCTGATGCTGGGGAAGGGGGTCCGGGAGCGTCCGGAGGGGGCCCCGATCGCCCCGGCGTCGGCGACCCCCGCGCCCCACTTCGACGCGTCCGGGCCCGCCGGGCCGGCCCCGTCGCGGGCCCGGGCCGACCATGATGATCCTTCTCGGAGCGAGCGAGGACGTAGGCTCTCGGCGCAGGACGGCCCGGGGCGAATCATCGCATGAGGCAGGCCGATTGAGTGGAGTGAGGTCGATGTTCGCGTTTTCGACGAGAAGCGGCCGCGCCACGCGCCGCCGCCGTCCGTCCGCCCGCCCCGTCTCGCCCGAATCCCTGGAGGCCCGGCTCGCCCTCAGCGCGACGGCCTCGGCGGTGGTGCTGGATTCGGCCGCCGCGGTCGACTCCCACGCGGTCGAGGTCCGCTACACGGCCGACCCCACGGCCGCGAGCCGGCCCTTGCGCCTGGGCGTCTACCGCTCGGCCGACGAGACGTTCGACCCCTCCGACGAGGCGGTGACGACCTTCGAGGTCCCGGCGTCGGCCCGGACGCCCGGCGAGCACGCGCTGACGATCCCCGTCGCCGACGGCCTGCCGATCGACGTCGCCCGGCCCCACGTCCTGATCGTCGCCGACCCCGACTCCCCCGGCGCGGCGACCGACCCGGCGCGGACCGCGTCGTTCCGCAAGTTCTCGATCGGCGTGGTGACGCACGGCGGCATCATCAACAAGAGCTGGAGCAACGGCTCCCCCTGGCAGCTCCAGATCGGCCGGCTGATGGAGCAGGAGGGGTATGACGCCGTCATCCCCTTCAACTGGGTCAACGAGAGCAGCCAGCCCGGCCACGCCGCCCCCCAGGGGATCAAGCTCGCCCGCCAGATCGAGCGCCTGCTGGAGAGGATGCCGGACGACGCCGTGTCCGACCTCCACATGATCGGCCACAGCCAGGGGACGGTGGTCAACGCGGTCGCCCTCCGCAAGCTGGCCGAGGACGCCCCGCCGGAGCTGCGCGGCGGCTGGATCAAGAGCACGCTGCTGGACCCGCACCCGGCCAACAACCACGTCCCCGGCCAGTTGGACTCCTCCCTGACGGCCCTCGGCGGCCTCGCCCGCATGGTCGTGGAGGACTACCAGGCGCGGGCCAAGGATCCCAACCTCTCCGTCCCGCCGAGCGTCGACGAGACCGAGGTCTTCTACCAGCACACCCACGTCCGCGACATCCACCTGATGAGCCCCGGCGGCTACAACCTCTGGGGCCAGGTCCCGATCGCGAACCCCGGCGACGCGCCGATCCATTACTATAATTTGACCCAGGCCAACGCCACCCACAGCGGGGCCTCGGGCGTGGCGCATTGGTACCGCAACTTCGTCGCCACCACGCTCGCCGAGGGCGCGCCCCTGATCCGCGCCCTGCGCCTCGACGGCGCGCCGACGAACGCCGTCCCCACCTCCTGGGAGCCCGACATCCCGCTCTTCCGCCAGGCGGCGGAGAACTGGGGCCCGGACATGGTCGTCGACGGCGCCCGGCCGAGCTTCTCCGGGACCGCCGCCCCCGGCGCGACCGTCCGCGTCTACGTCGGCCCGACCTCCGACCTCTCGACGATCCGCGTCCTCGACGTCGTCACCGCCGACGACTCCGGCGCGTGGACCGTCACCGCCGACCGCGACCTCGCCGAGGGCCGCCACCGCGCCATCGCGATGGCCTACTCCCCCGAGCACCACACCCGCCCGGCCTTCGCCATCGTCTCCATGGCCCCGATGGGCCGCTTCTGGATCGGCGGCGACCCGAGGGTGTGAGGAAGGCCGAAACGCGGGAGGCCCGAGAAGCCGTCTCGCTCGGCAAATGACCGGGGAGCGCGAGCAGGAATCCCCCTTCTCCCCTCGTGGTGCTCTGTCGAAAGCAACGCCGAGGGGCCATCCATCCCCCCTTCTCCCCGCGTGGGAGAAGGGGGCCGAAGGCCGGATGAGGGGGCGACCGGCGCCGCGTCGCGAGCCCGCGAGGGATTCCAGGCCGGCGCTTTTCGGTCGCGCCCCCCCTCATCCGCCCCTTCGGGGCACCTTCTCCCACGAGGGGAGAAGGGATGCTTGTCGCCGCCCACTCCAGGGGTTCTCGACAAAGCACCCTCGCGGAAGAAGGGATGCCTCTCCACGCTCGTCTCGCATGCCCCCGAGGGTGCTCCTCCTTGCGCCATTCGCCGCCCCGGATCCGCTATGATGGTCCCGGTCGGACGTCCGGGCACATCCCATCGGCGCGGGGGCGATTCGTTACTCATGAGCCAGACCGAACGGGACAGCGGGGCGGGGTCGCTGGACGACCTCGCGCTGGAGGCGATCGCGGCGGGGACGCCGGGCGAGTCGGCCGAGGACGCCGGGCCGGTCGAGCCGATCGCGGCGCGGGCCGATCGCCTGGACCTGGACGTCCCCGCGCGGCTGCGGCTGTTCCAGTCGGCCTGCCGGATGGTCCACGCCCAGCACGCCCGGGGGCGGATCCTCGGCGACCTGAGGCCCACCCGGCTCGGGGCGACCGAGGCCGGCGAGGCGGTCGAACTCCCCGACGCCGACGCCCCCCCCGACGCCATGGACGCCTGGACCAGCCCCGAGCGCGTCCTGGGCGAGCCACCGACGACGGCCGCCGACGTCTACGCGCTGGGGGCGATCCTGTACGAGCTGCTGGCCGACCGGCCGCCGATCGCCGTCGACTCGACGGACCTCGACGCCGCGGCGAGCGCGATCGTCGAGCAGGCCCCGGAGCGTCCCAGCAGGGCCGCGCCGGCGGGGCGTCGCGGCGAGATCGGCGCGGACCTGGACGCGATCGTGCTGGAGGCGCTGCGGAAGGAGCCCGAGCGGCGGTACTCCTCGGCCGCCGCGCTGGCCGACGACATCGACGCCCACCTCGCCGGCCTCCCCGTCCGCGCCGGCAGGATGTCGGAATGGGGGCGAGTGGCCCGGTTCGCGCGGCGGAGGCCCTGGGTGCCCGCGGCGCTGGCGGTTGCGTTCCTCGCGGCGCTGGGCTGGGGCGCGTGGGAGGCGGGGCGGGCGCGGACGCTGCGCCGCGAGCGCGACGCGCTCGCCGTCGCGTCCGGCTCGGCGCGCGCGGCGGTCGCGTCGGCGGTCGATCGCCTGGCCGACGACGCCTCCCTGGACGACCCGGTCGCGCTCCGTCGCGACCTCCTGACGGACGCCCGCGAGTACTACACCGGCGTCGTCGGCACCCGGGCCGACGTCGCCGACTCCCTCGCGCGGATCGCGGCCGTCGACCGCGCGCTGGGGCGCAAGGACGAGGCCGTCGCCGGCTACCGCGCCGCGATCGAGCTGCTGCGGGCCCTGGCCGGCGCCCGGCTGGGCGACGCCGACCTCGCCGAGCGCCTGGCCGGAGCCCGCGCCGGGCTGGCCCGCGCGCTCGCCCCCACGGGGGCGGGCCCCGACGCCGACGCCGCCCTGGAGGCCCTCACGGCCGCCGGCGAGACCTATCTCGCCCTGGCCGACCGACAGCCAGACCGGACCCGCCACCGCCGCGACCTGGCCCGCGTCTTCCTCGAACGCGCCAGGATCGAGCACGCCCTGAAGCGCGATCGCGCCGCCGTGGCGTCGACGCGGCAGTCGATCCGGCTGCTGGAGGAGATCGGCTGGGCCGCCCCCGCGACCGACGCCGACGAGGCGCGCGTCGAGCTGGCCGGGGCCCACGGCCTGCTCGCGAAGCTGCTCGGCGCGCGCGACGACGGGGCCGAGGCCGCCGCGATGGCCCTCGACCGCGCCGTCGTCCTGCTCGACGGCCTGACCGGGCCCCTGAAGGACTCGCCGCGCGTGGCCTTCGAAAAGGCGGCGAGGCTGGTCGACCTGGCCGAGGCCCAGTCGTCGTTCGGGGCGATCCCCCCGGCGACGGCCGCGTTGGCCCGCGCCGTGGCGCTCCTGGAAGACCTGGCGGCGAGACGCCCGGCCGTCCCGTCGTATCGCGGCGAGCTGGCCTCGGCGTACAACCTGGACGTCGAGCTGCTCCGCGGCCAGGGCCGGCGCGCCGAGGCGAAGGCGCGTGCCGAGCAGGCGCGGACCCTGCTCGAACGCCTGGTCGTCGAGCGGCCCGACGAGCCCCGCTACGTCGCCTCGCTGGCGACCTCGCGGCAGCTCCTCGGCCGCCTGCTGGCCCAGGAGGGGAAGACGGCCGAGGCGGTGAAGTCGTTCCGATCCGCCGCCGACGCGCTCGACGGCATGAAGCCCGCCGACCGCGCCGGGGCCGACTCCTACGCCCTGGCGTGCAACCTCTCGCTCGGCCTCTCGCTCCTCGGCGTCGCCGAGGGGGGCCGGCCGATCCTGGACCCCGACGACCCCGCCCTGACCCCGAACGACCGCACCCGCCGCGAGTTCTACGCCCGCCGCGCCGTCGACGCGCTACGCCAGGCCGTCGCCCGCGGGTTCGACGACCTCGACCTCTACCGCCGCGACCCCGCCCTCGACCCGCTCCGCCCCCGCGAGGATTTCAAGAAGCTCCTCGCCGAACTCGCGGCGAAGCCGAAGCCCGAATGAGCGACCGCCTCCCCTCGCGGCGAGAGACCGTCATGGCTCCGGCCGAGTGATCCCAACACGATCTTCCCCCCTGAAGGGGGAAGACAGACCGCGAAGCGGTCGGATGAGGGGGGGCTTGCCCACCGGGCGCCGGAGTTCGCGGCCCGCGCCCAGGCCGATGGCCGGCAAAGGCCCCTTCAAAATCCGGCGCTCTTCTCGCTCGTCCCCCCCCGTCCGGCCCTTCGGGCCACCTTCCCCCTCCAGGGGGTAGGACGTCATGATCTCGGCCGATGGCTCCGAACGCCCCGATATTCGCCGGATCGCCATTTTCCTGAAATGCGAGGCAACCTCCCCGCGATCGTGCCTGAGATAAGGGACCGCGCGGCGCGGGCCCGGGGACGAGGCGAGGGGGGCGGGGCGGATGGCGACGAATCGACGAGGCCCCCACCACGACCCGGCCCAGGCGAGCGCCCCTATGCCGCGTCCCCGCCGCGCCGAGGCCGCGCGCGTGTCCCGCGCCGAGGCCGCCGCGCATGCCGCCCCGGAGACGGCCGCGGCGGGCCGGGTTTTCGAATCGATCTCGACGAACGAAGCCAACTCGAAAACGCGATCAATCCGTTTACCCGTCACGGCTTACGCGCGTCCCGACGAACCCGCGGCGCGCGCGAACGAAGCCAACTCGGGGCGGGGGTCGGCGGGCTCAGGATTCGAAGGTCAATTCGACCATGGAGAGGTCGTCGGCGAAGTCGTCCTTGCCCATCAGGGCGCGGTCGTGGGCGATGAGGGCGTCCATCTTGGGGGAGGCGGGGTCGTCGAACGGGCCCCGGCCCATGAACTCGATGAACTCGCCGAAGGGCCAGAGGTTGCCGTCGGCCTTCTCGATCTCGTAGGCGCCGTCGCTGAAGAGGTAGATCCGCGCGCACGGGCCGAGGGTCGCGTCGGCCTGGTCGTACTCCATGTCGGTGATCGCGCCGATCATGGGGCCCTTGGATTCCAGCATGGTCAGCGTCGTCTCGGCCGGGGAGGGGCCGTCGATCAGCACCGCCGGCGGGTGGCCCCCGCCGGAGTAGCGGACGACGCGGGTGGGCTTGTGGAAGACCCCGTACCAGATGGTGAAGTACAGGCCGTTCTGCTGGTCCATCTGGAAGGCGTTGTTCAGCGCGTGGAGCACCTGGCTGGGGTCGCGGAAGTCGGTGCTGGGCAGCGCCTGCGAGCGCAGGGCGTTCATCGCCGAGACCGACAGCAGCGCCGCGCCGACGCCGTGGCCGGAGACGTCCAGCAGGTAGAAGGCGAAGTGCTCGTCGTCCAGCCAGTGGTAGCCGAACGAGTCGCCCCCCAGCTCGGCGGAGGGGACGAACCGCCAGTCGGTCCGGATCTCCCCCTTGGTGAGCTTCTCCGGCAGGAGCGACTCGACGTAGCGCTCGGCCTGGCGGATCTCGTCGGACAGCCGCTTCTGGCTCTCCTCCAGGGCGGCGTAGGCCTCGTTGCGCTGGAGCAGCGCGATATATCCGCGCGAGTGGTAGCGGATGCGGGCGATGAGTTCCAGGCGGTCGGGGAGCTTGACGATGTAGTCGTTGGCGCCCAGCGAGAAGGCCTCGGCCTTGACGGCGGGCTCCTCCTTGGTGGAGAGGACGATCATCGGGATGTCGCGGGTCTCCTCCCGCGCCCGGAAGTTCTTGACCAGGGTCAGGCCGTCGACGTCGGGCATGACCAGGTCCTGGAGGATGACGGTGGGACGGATGCGCAGGGCTTCCTCCAGCGCCCGGGAGGCGTCGCGGCAGGCGTGGAACTCGATGTCCGCCTCGCCGACGAGCATCCGGCGCACGGCCTCGCCGATCATCGCCTGGTCGTCGATGAGGAGGACGGTGATCTTGTGGGCGGCGAACTGGGCGTCGTTGCTCATGGGGACCTTTCGTGGGCCTCGTGGGTCGCGCCCCGGGCGCGGGGACGGCGTGGCGGCGGGGCGGCCGGGCGCCCCTTGATCTTACCGGCCGGGGGCGCGGGCCCCGGCGCGGATTCCGTGGGCCAGGACGCCCGCGATCTCCTCCAGCGGGGCGACGACCTCGGCGGCGCCCAGCTCGACGGCCGCGCGGGGCATGCCCCAGACGACCGACGACCCCCGGTCCTGCGCCACGGTCGCCCAGCCGCGGCGGCGCAGGGCGAGCAACCCCTCGGCGCCGTCGCGGCCCATGCCGGTCAGCAGCGCCGCGGCGCCGGGGCCGGGCCAGTGCCGGGCGAGGCTGTGGAAGAGGACGTCCACCGAGGGGCGATAGCAGGCGTCCCGGGGCTCGGCCGAGTAGCGCAGGCGGCCGGACTCGTCCAGCCGCATGTGGCCGGTGGTCGAGGCCAGCAGGGTCCGGCCGGGCTCGGGGCGGTCCCCCTCGGCGGCGAGCCGCACGCGACGCCCGGAATGGTCGCTCAGCCAGCCGGCCAGGCCGGCGACGAAGCAGGCGTCGACGTGCTGGACGACCACCGTGGCCACCTCCCAGCCGTCGGGGAGCCCCTTGAGGATCTCGGCCACCGCGAACGGCCCGCCGGTCGACGCCCCCAGGGCGAGCAGCGGCTCGCGGCTCGTCCCCGCCGGCGGATCCTCGAGCGAGGAGTACGACGGGCACCTCGGCGGGCACTTGCCGATCAGCTTGGCGATCGTCCGGATCTTCCGCAGCAGATCCCCCCCGCCGGAGCAGCCGCCGCACGCCATCAGGACGGGCGTGTCCACGGCGTCGAGCGCGCCGAAGCCCATGGCCTGGTACACCTTGTCGACCTGGCCGCTGACCGAGGCCGTCACGACCAGGATGGGGCAGGGGGCCTCCGCCATGATCCGCCGGGTGGACTCCACGCCGTCCATCCGGGGCATGAACAGATCCATCAGGACCAGGTCGGGCCTGTCCGCCTTGACCCGCTCCACCCCCTCCTCGCCGTCACTCGCCGTCCAGGCGACCTCCAGCCCGTCGGCCGAGGCCACGACGCGCCGGAGCGCCTCGCGCGCGATCATCGAATCGTTGACGATGCCGATCCGCATGAAGGGGGACCCCGAGAGACATGCGCGACCCGATCTCGTGGACGCTCCCCATTCTACGCTGTCCGTCCATCCCGCGGCACTCCGGAATCCCGGACGGATCGGCGCGCCGGGTCGCTACCGCGCCTCGCCGATCAGGTCGACGACGGTCGCCAGGAACGTCTGGTCGTGGAAGCTGCTCTTGGTCAGGTAGGAGTTCGCCCCGGCGTCGAGGCCCCGGACGCGGTCCTCCTCGCGGTCCTTGTACGAGACGATGACGACGGGGATGGTCCGCAGGCGGGGGTCCTTCTTGATGAGGGAGACCAGCTCGATCCCGTCCATGCGCGGCATGTCGACGTCGCTGACGACCAGGTCGTAGCGGCCGGTGCGGACGGCGTTCCAGCCGTCGACGCCGTCGACCGCCACGTCCACGCGATAGCCCTGGTTCTCCAAAAGCTGGCGCTCCAGCTCGCGGACGGTGATCGAGTCGTCCACCACCAGCACGTGCCTGGCCCGGCGTCCGGCCGCGCCGCCGTCCGGGGCCGCGGCGTCGAGCCGCCCCACGCGGCGGCCTTCCAGCAGGCCGGCGATCGAACGGACCAGGTCCTCCACGTCCAGGATGAGGACCGGCCAGCCGTCCTCCAGGACGGACGTGCTGTTGAGGTTGGGCACCCGCCCCAGGCGGGGGTCGAGCGGGGCGACGCGCAGGTCGCGCTCGCCCAGGAACCCGTCGACGATCACGCCGAAGCGCTGGCCGCGGTCGCTGGCCACCACCACCGGCATCCGGCCCCCGGGCCGAGGCGCGGCGGATTCCAGCTCCAGGATCCGCGACGCCTCCACCAGGCCGACGGGCTGGCCGTCGACCATCATGTGGGGCTTCCCCTCCAGCTCGACCACCTCGTCGCCGGCGACCGTCGCGATCCGGTCGATGCGGTTCAGCGGGAAGGCGTAGGGCTCGCCGGCGATCCCGACGAGCAACGCCCGGATGATCGACATCGTCAGCGGGAGCTGGAGCGTGAACCGCGTCCCCTTGCCCGGCCGGGTCGATACGCGGAACGTCCCGCGCACGGCCTGGACCATCGTCTGCACTACGTCCAGGCCGACGCCGCGCCCGGAGATCTCCGTGACGCTGTCCTTGGTGGTGAAGCCGGGGAGGAACAGGAAGTCGAGCAGCTCGGCGTCGGACATCCGCGCGGCCATGGCCTCGGTGGCGTGGCCCATCGCCACCACCTTCGCCCGCAGCCGAGCCACGTCGATGCCGCGGCCGTCGTCCTCCAGCGCGATCTGGAGCATGCCGGCGGTGTGTCGGGCCTCCAGGCGGATCGTCCCGACCGGGTCCTTGCCGGCGGCCCGTCGCTCGTCGGGGGGCTCGATCCCGTGGTCCAGCGCGTTGCGGATCAGGTGGTTGAGCGGGGCGTCCAGGCCGTCGAGGATGTCGCGGTCGACGCCCGTCGCCTCGCCGACGACCGCGAACCGGGCCTGCTTCCCCATGTCGCGCGCCACGTCGCGGACCAGCCGGGGGAAGCCGCGGACGCCGTCGGCCAGCGGGCGCATGCGGCTGGCGAGCACTTCCTGATGGAGCCGGCCGGAGACGTCCTCGCCGTTGCGGGCGAACTCCTCCACGGCCTCCAGCGTGCCGGTCATCCCGGCCTGGCACCGCGCCGCCTCGTCGCGGGCGCGGGAGAGCATGGCGCGCTCGACGGCCCACTCGCCGTCGGCGGGGCCTCGCGCGGCGATGCGGTCCTCCAGATCCTGGAGCAGCTCCAGCAGGCCGGTCTGCCGGCGCTTGACCATCAGCAGGTCGTCGAACAGGGGCCGGAAGCGGCGGGTCTGCACCAGCGACTCCCCCGCCAGGCCCATCAGCCGCGTCAGGCTGTCGGCCGTCACCCGCACCACGCGGTCCGCCCCCTCGACCCCGGCCGTCGCGCCGGGCCTCGTCGGGGAGGCCGGCTCGCGCTCCACCTCCTTCCCGTCGGCCGCGGCGACCGGGGCCGGTTCGGCGACGGCCGCCGGCTCGGGCTCCGGCTCGGGCGGCGGCTCCGGCTCGGATGCCGGCTCGGGCTCGGGCTCTGGCGCCGCGGGCTCGGCCGCGACGGGGGCCTTGCCGGCCTCGACTTCGGCCAGGGCCGCGGCGATGGCCTCCACCTCGCCGGACCTCGACGCCTGCCACGCCTCCAGCTCGTCGTCCTTCACCTCCGAGACGGCGGCCAGGAAGTCCACCCCGCGCAGGAGCGAGTCGACGGCCGTCGGGGTCAGCGCGACCTTCCCCTTCTGGGCGGCGACGAGCACGTCCTCCATCGCGTGCGCCACCCTCACCGCCGCGTCCAGCCCCACCACCCGCGCCGCCCCCTTGATGGAATGCGCCGCGCGCATCAGGGGCTCGATCGCCGCGGGGGGGGCCTCGGACTCCAGGCCGACGATCCCTTGCGAGAGCACCGCCAGGCGTTCCTCCGCCTCCATGCGGAACAGGTCCATCATCGAGAACCCGCTGAGATCTTCGCTCATTGGCCGACGCTCCTGAGCGAGGCGAACACGCGGGACTCGTCCAGGAGGCCGACGGTCCGCCCTCCCCACGGGATGACGGCCTGGCTGAAGCTGACGGCCGGGTTCGCCAGCGTGGAGGGGACCCCCTGCAACGCCGGGCGGGCGAAGTGCTCGACGCCGTGGATCTCGTCGACGGCGCAGGCCCACGCATCCGCCCGCTCGGCGTCCCGGAGGACGACCAGCCGCCGCCGCGCCGTCGCCGCGTCGTCCGCGTCGTCCCGCGGCTCGGGGAGTCCGAGCAGGCCGTGCAGGGAGAAGCAGAGTTGAAGCTGCCCGTGGAGGCTCACCAACCCGCGGAGCACGGCGTTGCTCCGGTGGGGGACGCGGTGGACGGGCCTCGGCAGCGCGGCCTCCACCACGGCGCGGGTGTGGAAGGCCAGCCACTCCGGCCCCAGCCGGAAGATCAAGGCGCCGACCTCGTCGCGCCGGCCCTGGGCGTCGCGACCGGCGGCCAGCTCCGCCTCGTCGTCGCACTCGCCCGGGTCGGCGAGCCAGCGCGTCCACTCGTCGAGGTAGCCGGGCGGGGCGGGGCGATCGAAGAAGCGGCGGGCGGCCGAGGTGTAGACCGGGCAGTTGCGGCAGTGGACGTGGCCCTCGAGCTCCGGGCAGCTCCGGTCGCCGCCGATGCCGATGCGGTTCCAGCAGTCGTCGCGCCGATCCGGGGGGGCCTCGTCGAGGATCTGGAGGTCGTTCACGGCGTCTGGCCTCCCGTCGGGTTGCTCATGCTTTCATCGGACGCGCGGGCGCGATTCTTCAGGGCGCGTTCGGCCCGGCGGCGGAAGCCCGCCGCCGCGTCGCGGTCGCCGCGGCGCTCGGCGATCAGGGCCAGGGCCAGGAGCGCCTCGTCATGATTCGGGTCGAGATAGACGGCCTTGTGGAGGCAGGCCTCGGCGTCCGACTTCCGCCCGGCCGCCTGGTGGATCCCCCCCATGAGGAAGAAGGCGGCCGCCGACGGCCCCGCGCGGCGGATCTCCCGCTCGCAGCAAGCCAACGCCTGGCCGAGCCTCCCCGCGTTGGCGTGCTCGGCCGCCCGCGCCAGCGGCGGTCGCGGATCCTCGACCGCCGGCGGGGGCCCCGGCTCCGGTTCCGGCGGGGTGAGCGGAGGGGCCGGGGGGGGCGGGTCGAGGGGGAGTGGATGGGGCCTCGGCGGCGGGGCGGGGAGCGCCGTCCTGGCGGGCCTGGGCGCGGTCGCGGGCTCGCCGGGCTTGCGGCGGCGGTAGGCGAATGTCCCGCGGCCCGAGGCCGGCGCGAACGCCCGGCCGGCCTCGGACGCCCCGAGCGTGTCGGCGTGGCCGATCACCAGGACGCCGTCGGGGGCGAGGAGCCGATCCAGCGTCGCCTCGGCGCGGCCGCGGGCGTCGCGCGACAGGTAGATCAGCAGGTTTCGGCAGAAGACGACGTCGAACCTCGGCGCGTCGGCCAGCAGCGCCGGATCCAGGATGTTGCCGAGGCGGAAGTGGACCCGGTCGCGGATCGCCGGGTCGACCTCGAAGCCCTCGCCGCGCCCGCGGAACCAGCGGGCGACCCGTTCCGCCGCCACCCCGCGCAGGGCGTTGCGCGAGTAGACCCCGCGGCGGGCGTACTCCAGCCGCCGGGCGCCGACGTCCACCGCCTCGATCCGGTACCGCGACGGCGGCAGCCCGGCCTCCTCGAGCGTCACGGCGATCGAATACGGCTCCTCCCCGCCGGCGCAGGGGAGGCTCAGCACGCGCATCGGCTCGCGCCGGGGGCGGGCCGCCCAGCCCTCGCGGGCGAGGTCCCGCAGGAAGTCGAACGGGTGCCCGTCGCGGAAGAACCACGACTCCGGGACCGTCACCTCGTCCACCAGCGCCTGGAGCTCGTCCGGGCTCGTCGCGACCAGCTCCGCGTAGGCCGCCTCCTCCACCAGCCCGACCGCCCGCATCCGCCCCCTCACCGCGCGCGGCACCGCATCCCGGCCGATCGACGACCGATCCAGCCCCAGCCGCTCGTCCAGGATGGCGTCGATGATGCGCAAGGGATCGGACATAGGATTAGACGTCGTCAAGGCCGGGACGATTCGGCCCCTCCCCGCGCCCGAAGGGACCTCGGCGGGGAGCGCTCCGCGTCCACGTCATTGTACCTCGCGCCGGCCGGAAGTCGCGGGGGGGTTCAGGGGGGCGGGGCGTCCAGGAGGCGGTCGACGTGGAGGAACTGGACCATGTCGGAGCCGACCTCGGCGACGCCGCCGAGGTAGGGGGCCGAGGGGATCGCGACCAGGGGCGGGACGAGGGCCGCGGGATCGACCGGGGCCAGCTCGTCGACGTCCTCCGCGATCAATCCTAGCAGGGAGCGGGGGGCGTCGGCGGCGCCGGGATCGCTCCGGCGCTCGACCAGGACGATGCGAGTGCTCAGGCGATCCGGGGCCGGCGTGGAGCCCAGCATGACGCCGAGGTCGACGGCCGTGACCACCTCGCCGCGGTACTCGAACATCCCCGCCAGGTGGGGGGGGGCGTGGGGGAGCGCCCGCAGCCGCACCCGCGGCACCACCTCCGCCACCCGCGCGGCGTCGACCGCGTAGCGCTGGCCGGCGGCCCGGAACGTCAGGAGGAGCATGCGACGGCCTCCGGTCGGCGGGGTTGAAGGTGAAAGGGGGCGCGATCAGCGGGCGTCCGCGGCCGGCGGCTCCAGGGCGCCGACGGAGAACCGGGAGACCTCCTCCTTCAGGCCGCCGACGGCGTCGTGGAGGTGGTCGGCGGCGCTGTTGAACTCGCGGATCGAGGCCGTGGTCTGGCCGGCGACGTCGCTGAGCCGCAGCATGGCCTCGCGGATCTGGTCGGCCCCCTGCGACTGCACCCGCATCCCCTCGGTCACCTGCTCGAACCGCTCGTCCAGGCCCTGGACGCCGGCGATGATCTCGCCGAGCCGGCCGCCGAGCCGCTGGACCTCGGAGACCACGGCGCGGACCTGCTCGCTGAACTTGTCCATCTCCATCACGCCGGCGGAGACGCTGTACTGCATCTCCTTGACCATCCGCTCGATGTCCAGGGTGGCGACGGCCGTCTGGTCGGCCAGGCGGCGGATCTCGCGGGCGACGACGAGGAAGCCCAGGCCGTACTCGCCGGCCTTCTCGGCCTCGATGGCCGCGTTGATCGACAGCAGGTTCGTCTGGTCGGCGACCTTGGTGATGGTGGTCACCACCATGTTGATGTTGGCGGCGCGCTCGCTGATGACCGACAGCTTGGAGCCGATCGACCCGGTCGACTCGGCGAGCTGGCGCATCGTCCGGTCCATGCCGACCAGGCCGTCGCGGCCGGTCGCCGCCTGCCGCGCCGTCTCGCGGACGACGTCGTTGACCTCGGTCATGGTCCGGAGCAGCTCCTGGCTCGTGGCCGTGATCTCGTTGACGGCCGCGGCGGCCTCGTTGGTGCTGGCGCCGTACTCGTAGACCGACTGCTCCTGCTGCTTGGAGGCCGCCGCGATCTCCGTGGCGGTGGAGAGCAGGGCGATGCTCGACCCCTGGATCTTGCCGATGAGCGATCGCAGGTCCGAGGTCATCTGGCGGACGGCCGACAGCAGGAGCCCGACCTCCCCCGGGGCGGTCCCCCGGCAGGTGGCGGTCAGGTCGCCGGCCGCCACGCGCTCGGCCAGCGTCGCGGCCTCGCGGATCGGCCGGGTGATCGACCGCGACAGCCGCCAGGCGACGAGCGCCACGCCCAGGGCCGTCGCCGCCAGCAGGGCGCGGGCGGCCCTCATCTGCTGGTCGATCAGGGCGAAGGCCTCGACCCGGTCCTGCTTGACGTTCAGGCCCCAGCGGAAGGCCGGGACGTACGACCAGGCGGCGACCACCGGCTCGCCGCGGTAGTCGACGTCGGGCCCGTAGCCGTGGCCCCCGAGGACCGCGTCCTGGGTGGCCCGACCGGCCTCGCCACCCAGCGAGACGCGGTGGCGGAACGCGGCGTCGGGGATGTGCCGCAGCGGGGCGACGTAGACGATCTCGTCGCCCCGGCGCATGGCGACGACCGCCTCGCCGGTCTCGCCCAGGCCGCTGTAGTCGTGGAAGCCCCGGTCGATCTCCGCGTTCCCCACCTGGAGCGCCACCACGCCGACCAGCACCCCGTCCTTGAGCACCGGCTGGGCCAGGAACAGCGCCGGCTCGGCCAGGCCGGGGTACTCCTGGAAGTCGGAGACCTCCCCCTGCATCAGGACCTTCGCGCGGAGGAAGGCCGCGGCCAGCTCGCTGCCCCGGAGCGGGCCCTCGAGCAGCGACTCGCCGATCTCGAGGCCCTCGTTCAGGCGGAGCAGCGGCCGGCCGGCGACGTCGAAGACGTAGAGGTCGTCGTAGCCGTAGGTCTCGCAGAAGTTCCGCATGTCGGCCTCGGCCAGGAGCCGCGACTCCTCGGCCTCCGCCCCCCCCGCCACCTCCAGCCCCGCCTGCGCGGAGGCGATGTGTCCGAGGACCGCCAGATCCCCCTGGCGCTCGCGGATGAACGAGTCCAGCTCGCGCGACTTGGCCGCCGAGATCGCCAGCAGGCGGCTCCTCAGCCCCTTCTCCAGCGACTGCGACGCCAGCCGGTTGGCCAGGTACGTCACCAGGATGCACGGGACCAGCGAGATCGCCAGGAAGGCGATCATCAGTCGAGTCGCGATGCCGAGCCGCGCGAAGGTCGTTTTCATGGTCGTTCCAGCGTCCGGGGTCGGGCCGTCGTTCCAGGGGCCTCGCGGGGGGGCGTCAACGGGCGATCGGGCCGTTCGCGGCGGCCGGGCGCGCCGGCGTCGGCGGCTCGCCCGGCGGCGGCGCGGGCGAGCCGGCCTCCCGCTCGCCGATCGAGCGCCATCCCTCCAGCGCCGCCCGCCACTCCGAGCCCGGCCGGAAGATGGGGTAGGCGATCGGGCGGATCGAACGGTCCAGCGACCAGACCTCGTCGATCTGGCCGTCGCGGCGGATCTTCCCCACCCGGAACGGCCGCCAGGCGTGGACCATGTCGCGATCGACGGAGATCACCTCGTCGCGCATCCCCACGCTCTGGCGCGGCAGGTGTTCGAGCAGCTCGACCGTCCGGGTCGACCCGGCCTCCTCCACGGCCCGCGCCCAGAGCTTCACGCCGTAGTAGGCCGACGCGGCCGGGTCGCCGACCGTCCGCTCGGCCCCGTGCCTCGCCCTGAACCGCTCGACGAACCGACGGTTCGCCTCGCCGCCCAGCGACTGGAAGTAGGCCCAGGCGGCGTAGTGGCCGGCCGCGTGCTCGGGGGGGATCCGGCGCAGGTCGTCCTCGGAGACGCGCAGGCAGACGATCGGCAGCTTCTCCGGGGTCAACCCGGCGGCGGCGAACTGGCCGAGGAACGCCGCGTTGGCGTCCCCCACGATCGTGCTGATCGCGACGTCGGCCCCCGACGCCTTCATCGCCGCGGCCAGCTCCCCCGCGCCCGAGCCGTCCAGCCCCACGAACCCCTCGCCGACCGCCTCCCCCCCCAGCGCCTTCAGCTGGTCGCGGACGACGGCGTGGACGGCGTACGAGGAGACGTCGCGGACCCCGGCCAGGAAGAACTTCCTCGCCCCCAGAGCGTCGACGCACCACGAGACGGCCGGCATCGCCTGCTGGTTCGGGAGCGGGCCGAGCCCGAACCACGACATCGAGTTCTCCATCCCCTCGAACAGCCCCGCGTGGATCAGCAGGACGTCGGCCGACCCGATCGCGCCCATCAGCGCCTCGCGGCTCGCCGACGTCAGGCCGCCGACGATCGCCGCCACCTTCTCCTCCTCGACCAGCCGGCGGGCCTCGCGGCCGAACTCCCGCGGCTCCGAGCGGCCGTCGGCGACCCGCCACTCCAGGCGGCGCCCCAGGAGGCCGCCGGACTCGTTGATCTCCTCCAGCGCGAGGATCTCGGCCTCCAGCATGGCCGACTCGGCCCCGCCCAGCGGGCCGGTCGCCGAATGGACCAGCCCGACCACGATCGGCGCCTCCACGCGACGGAGCAGCGGCGGCAGCCAGAACAGCCCCGCAACCGCCGCCAGAACAGCCGCCGCCAGCGACGCCCAGATCCACCACCGCCTCATCGCCACCCCCGCGCCCGGGAACGGACCTCCGCGCGGAACCGAGCCCGCGCCGACTCGATTATACCCCACGCCCGCCCCGTCGACCGGCCCGCCGCCGCAAACCCTCCCCATTTTCGCGCGACCACGGAATTAGCCGGGTCGTCCCGCCGCCTCGGGCGACTCCCGCGAACCTCCGGGGCATCGCCACCGTCGATCTCGAAGGGCCGTCAGCGTATAGTGGAATGTTGGCGCCAACGCCCTCCATCTAGCGAAGGATGATCGACATGGTCGCGACCCTGCGACGGATCGGCGACGAGTGGAGCCTCACCCTGGACGACCAGAGCCTGAAGGATCTGGGCTGGGACGCCGATCGGCCGCTCAAGATCGAGAAGACCCCGGACGGCCGGGGGTTGATCCTCTCGCCGGCGACCGAGGAGGATGGCGGGCCCGCGCGCCTGGCCCGCGTCCGCGAGATCGGGACGAAGCTCACGGACCGTCACGAGAGCGTCCTGAGGAAGCTCGCCGAATGAGGCCGGACTTCCTGTCGACCGAGGAGGTCGTCGAACTCCATCGCATCCAGATCGAGCGTTGCGGGGGCTCCGACGGCATCCGCGACCTCGGCCTCCTCGCCTCGGCGATCGCCCAGCCTCGGGCCGCCTTCGCCGGCGAGTTCCTGCACGAAGACCTCTTCGCCATGGCCTCCGCATACCTGTTCCACATCGTCATGAACCATCCGTTCATCGACGGGAACAAGCGGACCGGCTTCGTCGCCGCGCTGGCGTTCCTGGAATTGAATGGCCTCGTCCTGGAAGAAGCACCCAGCGAAAACCTGTACGAGATCACCATGGCCGTCGCCGAGGGGAGGCTGGACAAGGGGGGGCTCGTGGAGGCGATGCGCGGGCTCCGCTGGTCGCCGACGTAGGGGGCCGTGGGGAGGGCGCCCGCGCGGCGCGGCTCAGCCGGCCCAGCTCTCGGGGATGACCTCGTCGCGGGTCTGGAGGTGGACGGTCATGTCGTGGCCGCGGAGGTCGTCGCGCAGGCGGAGGAACGCGGCCTGGGCGGCCAGGACGTCCGGGAAGCTCAGCCAGCCGACGAACTGGCCGTCCTCGATCCGCGATCGCGCCGACAGCGGGCCCGCGCCGCGGCGGAGGTCGTCGAAGGCGTCGATGACGCGGCGGAGCGTCTTGTCGAGGTTGGCGTACTCGGCCGAGCGCGACACCAGCGATCGCAGCGGCCACGAGACGACCATGCAGACACTCAGGGTTCCCCCCTCGGCGTGCTCGGCCGTCGCGCCCGGCATCCCGAATCGGATCCAGATCAGCTCGACCTCGACCTGCTGGAAGACCCCGGGCGGCTCGGCCCGCGGCGGCTCCGGCTCCGGCTCGGCCGCGGTCGGCTCGGCGGCGGTCGCCGTCGCCGTCGCCGTCGCCGACGGGCCCGCGTCCGCCGCGCCGAAGGGGAAGCGCCCCTGGGAGAAGAAGTCCGACGCCGCGCGTCGGACCCACGGCGGGGGCTCGGCGGGGGGGGACGCCCCCTCGGACGTCGCCTTGAGCACCTCGTAGGCGCGCGCGACCATCCGGAAGGCCCACTCGTCGCCGCCGAGGTCGGGGTGGTGCTTCTTCGACTTGTCGCGAAAGGCGTCGTGCACCTGTTCCGGCGTCGCGTCGGCCGGGACCCCCAGCACCTCGCGGGGGTCGAACGGGAAATGGTGGATCATGGGCGTCCCTTGCCTGCGGGCGAGGGCGGTCGACGACCGCCGCCGGATCCCCCTCCAGCAATCCTCACGCCAGCCCCTCGCCGGCCCGTCGCGAATCTCGCGAGGCCGCCGCACCCATGATCGCGAAGCCGGGCGCGGCTATCCTGCGAGGTTGGCCGGGCGCGGGCTCGCCATCGCGATCCCCCCGGCCCTCCCACCCCATGAATGAGGAGGCCGTCATGATGAACACCCGCCTGGGGTTCGCGATAACCCTCGCGCTGCTGGGGGCGACCGCCCCGGCCGCGGACAGCCCCGACCGCGTCGTCGTGGTCGCGGCCGACGCCCACCCCGCCGAGCGGCGCGCCGCCGAGGAGCTGCGCGACGCGCTGGCCGAGGCGACCGGCGCGCGCCCGGAGATCGTCGCCGAGGCCCCCGCCGGCCGGCCGGCGATCGCCATCGGCCGGGCGTCGGGCCTGGCCACCGACGGGCTCGGCGAGGAGGACTTCACGATTCGCGTCGCCGACGGCGACGTCGCCATCGCCGGCGGGTCGCCGCGCGGCACGCTCTACGGCGCCTATTCCTTCCTGGAGGACGAATATGGCGTCCGCTACCTGGCCCCCGATTCCACCAGCATCCCCAGGGCCGACCCCGGCAAGACCCTCGCCGACGGCGAGCGGACCTTCCGCCCCCGGTTCTCCTGGCGCTATTCCTACTACGGCGCCAACCGCGACCACCCCGAGCTGGCCGCCCGGCTCCGCAACAACGCCGCCGTCCGGGCCCCCGAGCTGGGCGGGAGCGCCGCCTGGTCGCTGATCTCCCACACGGTCGCGAACTGGATCCCGGTCGGCAAGCTGGGCAAGGAACACCCCGAGTTTTTCAGCCTGGTCGACGGCAAGCGCCGGGCCGACATGAAGGACGACCACTTCGAGCGCGGGGGGACGCAGCCCTGCTTCACGAACCCCGAGGTCAAGCGGCGGATCATCGCCGGCGTCCTCGCCCAGTTGGAGCGCGACGGCCAGACCGACGGCGTGATCAGCATCAGCCAGAACGACAACATGCAATACTGCCGCTGCCCCGACTGCGCCGCCATCGACGAGCGCGAGGGGACCCAGATGGGCTCGCTCCTGGCGCTCCTGAACGAGGCCGGCGAGGCCGTGGCGAAGGTCCGGCCCGGCGTCCACGTGGGGACGCTGGCCTACCAGCACACCCGCAAGCCGCCGAAGTCCATGCGCCCCGGCCCCAACGTCGCGATCCAGCTATGCAGCATCGAGGCGTGCCAGGTCCACGCCCTGGACGACCCCTCGTGCGAGCCGAACCGCGCGTTCCGCGACGACCTCGACGGCTGGTGCGGGATCAGCGACAAGGTCTACGTCTGGAACTACAACGTCGACTTCACCAGCTACAACCTGCCGTGCCCCAACATCGAGATCATCGGGGCGAACGTGAAGTACCTGGCGCGCAACAACGTCCGCGGCGTCTTCATGCAGGCGGCCGGCGACGCCCGGAACACCGAGCTGTGCGACCCGCGCAATTACCTGATCTCGCGGATGCTCTGGGATCCTTCCCTCGACCCCGAGGAGGTCGTCGGCGAGTTCATCGGCCGCTATTACGGCGCGGCGGCCGACGACGTGAAGGCGTACGTCCGCCTGATCTGCGAGACGCCGCGAAGGAAGGGGATCCACCGCCACTGCTTCGGGACCGCCGCCGACTACGGCTATGACGACGACATGGGCCGCGAGGCCCTCGCCCTGCTGGAGCGCGGGATGTCGAAGGCCGAGTCGCCCGCGATCCGCGACCGGGTGGAGAAGCTGACCATCGGCCCGCGCGCCATCCTGCTCGAACGGCCGTTCGTCCGCTGGGTCGCGGGCGCCCAGGGCGAGATCGTCTCCGGCCGGCTCAAGGAGGCGCCGCCCGAAGCCTACACTGGCAAGGAGGCCGAGATCCGCGAGCTGTTCCGGCTCTACGAGAAGCACGGCGTCGACCGCTACTCCGAGGTCCTCCCCGCCGCCCCCCTGAAGGCGACGCTCCCCGCCTCGCTGTTCGAGGCGCCGGAGGGCAAGGAGGGATGAGGCGGCGCGACGGCCGGGGCGATCGATCGCCCCGGCCGCCTCGCGTGGCATCAGACCAGCAGGGGCTGCTGCTGATAGATCGCGGCGTTGGGGCCGAGGATGTCGGCGTTGGAGAAGTAGTTGCCGCCCGTGTTGCGGATGACCACGTCGCCGTTGGCGACCTGGTCGCCCAGGTAGCTGATGGCGGTGGAGCGGATGTCGGAGTAGAGCTGACGGGCCTCGTTCGGCGCGTAGAACTGCAGCGAGCCGTTGACGTACTCGATCAGCCCGTTCTGCCGCGCGTACGGCAGGCGGCCCAGCTGCGCGCCGATCTGGCTCGCCGCCCGGTCGTACGCCGCCTGGCTGCCGTTGCTGCGCGCCAGCTGCTCCGTCGCCCGGTGGATGTTCACCAGGATGTTGTTGTACGCCCGCGTCGTCAGC
>NZ_JBBCIR010000001.1:0-52587 GCF_037189885.1 Paludisphaera sp. | reverse complement strand
CTGATGGGCTCGGCCCTGCGCGCGACGAAGTGGACGAACCAGGTCGGGGAGCTGCTGCTGCGGTGCGTCGTCCACGACGTCCTGCTGCTCGTCGGCGATGCGGAGAGGCGCGAACGGGACGCCGCCCGCGCCTCTCCGGGCCCCGGCCCGGCCCCGGCCGCCTGAGCCTCTACGGCCTCTTTTCGACAGAGCACCCTCGTGGGAGAAGGTGCCCCGGAGGGGCGGATGAGGGGGCACGCCACCGAAGGCCGGCGGGCTCCCCCGCATCCGGCCGTCGGCCACCTTCTCCCACGAGGGGAGAAGGAATGTTCGTCGTGACCTCCTCGTCAGGATTTCCACGGAGCATCGCGAGGCCCGCTCATCATCGGCCCCCGGCGATCAGCTCGATCGCGACGAGGAAGATGAGCAGGGCCAGCGTCCATCGGGCGGCCCTCGGGTCGACGCGGCCTTTTGATGGTCCCAGGCCGAAGCGCGGGCCGAGGCCGTGCCAGAGCGCGAGCCCCGCGGGCACGGCGGCCAGGCCGAAGGCGACGAGCGACCACCGAGGCGCGCCCAGGCGGAGCAGGTCCCCCGCGTCGCCGACGCCGACGAACGCGCCGACGCCCAGGTACGCCCCGTTCGCGACCAGGCAGAACCCGGCGAAGAAGCGGAGGAGGTAGGCGAACTCCCACCGCGGCGCCCGCGCCAGGCCGAACAGCCCCAGCGGCAATAGCACGCCGATGATCGCCCCGGCCCAGGCGACGAGCAGGGGGTGGCGGTCGCGCGTGGCGTCGGTCCGTGAAATGTCCAGCGGGTGGAGGACCACGCGATGGACCGTCTCGCTCGACGCCCACGCGGCCAGGACGTGGCCCAGTTCGTGGACGACCTGCATCCCCAGCCATGACAGGCCGAGGATCGAGGCGATCAGGACGACCTGGGGGAGCCGGCCGCCGGGGGTCGGAGGGGGCTCGGCGCTCATCGCGGCTTCGACCCCCGCCGCCGGCGTCGCCAGACGGCGCGGAGGCCGCGGCCAGAGGGGTGGGGCTCGTAGTCGAGGGAGAGGATGTCCAGGTCGGGGACGATCATGAGGCCCTCGTCGGGGAGGCCGACGGCGCGGGTGAGCCTGAGGCGGTGGAGGTGGGCGGTGAGGGCGCAGACCACGGCGTCGAGCTGGTGCTCCGAAGCCCCGGGCCGCCGCAGGCCGGGGACCAGCGGTCGCAGGCCGCGATGGATCTCCCGACGCCCCTCGGCCGTGCGCTTGCCGCGCCAGGGGAGGCCCAGCAGCTTGAGCGTCGCGAAGGGGTAGACCTCCAGCGGCTCGCGCCCCGACTCGCGCAACGCTCGCGCGATCCGCTCGCCCCGGCGGCCCAGCACCTTGATGAGCGCCGTGGCGAGCGTCGGCACGCCCAGGCGGGCCAGCTCGCGCTCCAGGGCGCGGCTGCGCGTGCCGGGGTCGTGGCGACACGGGCAGTCGTCGTCCAGGCAGCATCGGCCGGCGGGCCGGGTCAGCGGCGCGTTGATCGCGATCGTCCCCCGACGCCCCGCCAGCGCGGCCAGCCGCAGGATCACGTCGTCGGTCCCGGCCGAGACCAGCAGCTCCAGCCGGCCGTCGCGCATCACCGCCACGCCCGTCTCGCGATGCTCCACCCCCGCCAGGTCGATCCCCACGCACGCGGGGCCCTTCGAGGTCGCCAGCTCCCGGATCTTCCGCTCCGTCGTCGTCATCGTCGCATTGTTCGCGCAGGGGGCGACGTGGACAAGAGGCCACGGCGGCGCGTCCCGCGTCGCCCCGTCGCCGGGGCGAGGAGTGGCCGCCTGTTTGACCGCCGCCGTATCGTTGGCATATCGAACCGGGGCCCGCCTCGGCGGGCGGTCGCAACAGGGGGGACTCGCATGGCATCCCAGCGGAAGGTCGCGTTCATCACCGGGGCGAACCGGGGGATCGGGCTGGAGACGGCGCGGGGGCTGGCCGCGCTGGGATACGCGGTCGCGCTGGGATGCCGCGACGAGGAGAAAGGGCGCGCGGCGGCCGAGGAGCTGAAGGCCGGAGGCGCGGCCGACGTCGAGGTCGTCCGGTGCGACGTCGCGGACATCGCCGGCCATGACGCCGTCGTCCGCCGCCTGGAGGAACGTTACGGCCGGCTGGACGCCCTGGTCAACAACGCCGGCATCATGGTGGACCCCGGCGACTTCTCGGCCGGCGGCCTCGACACGACCCTGACGGTCTCGATGGAGACGCTGCGACGGACCTTCGACGTCAACTTCTTCGCCGTGGTGGCCCTGACTCGGTCGCTGCTGCCGCTGCTGCGGAAGTCGCCGGCCGGCCGGATCGTCAACCTGTCGAGCGTCCTGGCCTCGCTGACCCTCCACGCCAACCCGAAGTCGCCGATCTATCACATGAAGGCGTTCGCCTACGACGCCTCCAAGACGGCGCTGAACGCCTTCACGGTCCACCTGGCCCACGAGCTGCGCGACACGCCGATCAAGGTGAACTCCGCCCACCCCGGATGGGTCCAGACGGAGCTGGGGGGCAAGGCCGCTCCCATGCCATTGGACGAGGGGGGCAAGACCAGCGTCCAGCTCGCCACCCTCCCCGAGGACGGCCCCACCGGCGGCTTCTTCCACCTGGGCGAGCCGCTCCCCTGGTGAGCCGGCCGGGTCGCCCGCGATGAAATGGGGAGGACGCCGCCATGGCCTCCCGGATCGAGACGACCGACCCCTTCGACCCGGCGACGATCCCGCTGAAGGACGTCCATCGCGCTCGCTGCCCCGCGCCCCCCGAGGCGCTCTTCGACCTCGTCACGAGGCTGGGGGGCGAGGAGGGGTGGCACGGCACTGACCCCCTGTGGCGGCTGCGGGGGGCGGTCGACCGGCTGTTCGGCGGCGTGGGGATGCGGAAGGGGCGCCGCGACCCGGCAACGCTGCGTCCCGGCGACCCGGTCGACTTCTGGCGCGTCGAGGCCGTGGGGCCCGGCCTCCGCCTGCTCCTGCGCGCGGAGATGAAGAATCCCGGGGTCGCCTGGCTGGAGTTCGTCGTCCCGACGGCGCCCGGCGGGTCGGAGTTGGTGCTCACGTCCTACTTCCGACCATCCCCGTTCTGGGGCCGGTTCTATTACCTCCCGTCCTACCCGGCGCACTGGCTCGTCTTCGAACGCATGGCCCGGGACGTCGCCCGCGCGGCCGGGTCGCGTCGCGGGGGCGGGTGAGGCCGCCCCGCGACGCGAACCGGCCGGCCTCCGCGCGATGGCGAGGGCCGGCCGGCCGATGGGATCGATGCTCGACGCGGATTTACGTCAATACTGGTCGGAGCCGACGATCTCGCCGCCGTTGCGGGTGGAGAGGGCCTGGTAGGCACCCACTTTGCCGCCGTTGATGTTCAGCCCGAAGGGGCTGGCCTCGGTCGCGCCGACGGGGAGGCCGTTGACCTGCGGCGTGGTGATCGCCCACGAGTCGACCGAGTCCTTGAGGAACCGGACCGAGCCGTCGGCCATGGCGACGTTGACGCCGCCGGGGTGGAAGCTCATGGCGTTGCGGATCGCCCAACGGCTCAGGGCGTCGTTGTTCGGGTCGCCGGCGGGGTCGGAGTACTTGCGGGCCCAGTTGGGGGCGAAGCGGGTCTCGACCATGGAGCCGTCGGCGTCGTGGCCGCTCCAGATGTGCATCCGCGCCCGCGTGTCCTTGCCGAAGACGCCGTGGCCGTTCTCCGTGTACATCATCGTGTTGCTGGTGCCGTCGGTCACCGAGGCGATGGTCACGACGTCCGCGACGATGACCCCCTTGGCGTATTGCGCCAGGCCGGGCGTGATGGTCACGCCGGTCGGGCCGCCGGTCAGGCCGAAGGCGTTCCACGGCCCGACGACGCCCGAGTAGTGGCTGTGGACCTGGCGGCACCGCGTCGGGTCGCCGAACTGCAGCGGCTCGGACTCGCCGGCCGACGGGTCGCTCGGGCAGTTGTAGCTCGCGATGGCGATCCCCGGCACGGTCCAGTTCTCGGGCATGAAGAACGGGTGCATGAAGTTCGCCGCGTTGTACGCCGCGTTCTGCTCGATGAACGGGCAGATGCGCACCAGCGACGAGAAGCCGATGTTCGTCATGAAGCCCGCCCCCTGCGCCATCAGCGCGGGCGGGAAGGCCCCGTTGGCGCTCTCGTAATTCACGGCGCCCAGGGCGATCTGCTTCAGGTTATTCGTGCACTGGGCCCGGCGGGCGGCCTCGCGGGCGCTCTGCACCGCGGGCAGCAAGAGGGCGATCAACACCGCGATGATGGCGATGACGACCAGAAGCTCAATGAGCGTGAAGCCTCGGCGAAGGCGGCTCGTTTCCATTTCCGACTCCTGACGGGTGACGGGTCGAGTTGGGGCGTCGGCGCGGGAACGCCGTCTTCGGACGACGCGCCGGTCCCCGGCCGCGCGGCCGGGGCTTTCGATCGTTCGGACGCGGGGCGGGGCCCCTCGGTTCAGCTCCTGGCCTTCTTCTTGCCCTTGGGAGTGACCTGGATCTTCAGGTTCTCCTCCGGGATGTCGATGGAGCCGGCCCCGCGCACGGTGCCGTCCCCCCCGCAGCCGACCAGCGGGACCAGGCAGGCGGACGCGAGCAGGGCGAGCGCCGCGCGACGACGCGAGAGGGGGGCTTCTGGGTTCATGGGTGTCTTCGTTCGTGGTCGCGACGCGAACCGTCCGCCGGTCCGCGCGCGGGCCGTGGGGGGGCGAAATCGTCCAGAATCCCGATGATGCGCCGGCGTCGGCTCGGCTTCGAGTCGTCGTGTCGTCGCCCCGGGAGAGAGGGGGGCGATGGGGCGGGGGGGGCTCGGGCCTCGGGGAAGGGGGGCGAGGTCTGCCCTCGCGACCGCTCCAATCATGGAGGATTCACGTTGAATCCATCATAGGCGCGCAAGGGCGGCCCGGTCAATCGAATCCAGGGCTATTGACGGGTCGCGCGGCCGGCTCTCCCCCGGACGGTTGCGAAACGGCATCGTCCGTCGGCGTTTCCGCCGGCTCCGCGGGGGCGAGCGGCAGCCGCAACTCGTCCGACGGGACGTGGATCGAGCCCTCGCCGCGGAGCGAATCGTCCGGCGGCTCCTCCAGCGCGTCGCACCCAACCCCCGCGACGAGGGCCAGGGTCGCCGCCAGCAACAACTTCCGCCCGGCGCGGCGGACAGGACAGGGGGGAAGAAGGGGCATGATGCGGGGGGCTCGCGACTAGGAAAGGGGAAGCCCGGCGTGGGCCCCCCTCCTCGTCGATCCTAGCCGCCGCCCCCCCGCCCGGTCAACGCGGCCCGCGCCGGGGCGGTCGCGGGGTTATTCCTGGCCAGCCCAGCCCGAGAGCGATTCCGCCACGGACCGGACGACGAAGGCCCGCGAGATCGGGTCGTCGTCCCCCTCGGCGACCGCGAGCGCCTCGTCGAGGCCCCCGCGACGAAAGGCTTGCAACGATTGGGCGATGAGCCGCTGCTGGAGCCGGGCGGGCTCCATCGCGGCGACTTCGGCGTCCGCGGCCACTTCGGCGTCGGGCTCGCCGACGATCTCGCGCAGGGCATACCGCGACCAAACCCGCAGGCTCGTGAGCATGCGAAGCGGAAGCTCGACGTCGTAATCGGCGAAGCCGTCCGCGCCGGCCTGGAGGCGGCCCTCCGGGCCGGGCTTGGGGTCGGACGCCTTTGGCTCCAGGCTGGCCAGGCCGAGACGGGCGATATCGCGGGCGGCGTCGGGGTCGCCGGAGTCGCGGAGATGGCCGGCCAGCGCTTGCAGCGCGTGGGCCTTCTCGAGGCCCGGCTCGTCGCGGATCGCGTCGATGGTCCTCAACGCCCCGGCGATGTTCGCCGCCTTGACCTGGGCCTGGGCGATCAGGGCGAGCAGACGCGAGCGCCGCGGCTCGGGCTGGGCGACGGCGCGGGGGAAGGCGTCGGCCAGCGTGGCCCTCGCGTCGTCGCGGCGGTCGGCCGTCGCGAAGGCTTCGGCCAGGACGATCTCGGCGACGACGCGCTCGAGGTCGTCGGCCACCGCCGCCGTCAGCTCGGTCGAGCGCGCCAGCGCGGCGTCGGCCCCGGCGGGGTCGCCGGCCCGGGCTCGGTGGCGGGCGATCAGGGCGAACGTCGCCGGCTTCACGGCGTCGTAATATCCGTCGGCGGGGCCGGGATGGTCGGCGCGACGGAGGTCGGGGATCGACTCGGCCGTCGCCAGCGCCCCGGCGAGGTCGCCGGCCTGGGCCCGGAGCCGCGCCAGGGCGGCGAGCGCCCGGGCGCGATCCTTCGCGACCTCGATCGTCTCCGCGACGTCGACGATCCTCGACAACTTCTCGCGGACGTCGGCGCGGTCGGGCGCGCGCAGCCTGGTCATGGCGATGTCGATGCGGATCCCGGGCGCGTCGTGGAGCGACGCGAGGTCGGGCACGGTGGGCAGGCAGCTCCACAACGCGCCGGCCCGGCGGTCGGACGGGGCCGATCGGATCAGCTCCAGCGCCGCGTCGAAGTCGGTGGCGGTCAGGATCCCGGCCAGCATGAGCCGGCCGCCGTCCCGCACATCGTCGGGCAGGGCGTCGATCGCGGCCTTCGACTCGGCGATCATCGCCCGGCCCGCCGGCTCGTCCCCCGCCTCGATCAGCATCTTGCCGAGCTTGGCCCGTTGCAGGGCCCGGGCGAGGGGCGCGTCGGCCGCATTGACCAGCGCGGAGGCGTGGCCGATCAGCCGACGCAGCAGCTCGAGTTCCCGATGTGACGCCAGACCAAGGGCGACCTGGTCGATGAGCTCGAGCGGCGCCGAAACCTGCCGTGGATCCTCCCTCCCGTCCGTCGAGGGCGTCGTGACCTGGAGCATCGACGAGGGCCCCCCGCCGAGGCCGTATCCCCTCGCCTTGTCGACGAGCACGGCCTCCATCGCCTTCGCCATCGCGCCGGGCCGATCCGGCTCGGGCCGGGCGAACATGTCGACGAGCCGGGCGAACTCCGCGCGGGCACCCTCGACGTCGCCGGCCTTATGCCGCGCGCTGGCCAGGTTCGTCTGGAAGTTGACGGTGACCATCGCCCACATCTCGCGCGGGAGCCCCGGGTCGGCGGGCCGGGCCGTCGCCCGGTCGAGCGTCTGGATCGCCCCGTCGCGGTCGCCCGCGCGGATCTGGCCCTGGGAGATCATCAAGAGGGTCGGGAGCCGCATGTCGATCGGGGCGGGGACGCCCGGCGCCATCTCCGTCGGCGGCTGGGCGGCGATGACGTCGGCAAGGCGGCGCAGGTCGGCGGCGTCGGGCTTGCGCGGGGCGGGGGGCTCGGCGCGGGCGGGGATCAACGTGGCGGCGGCGAGCAGCGCGGCGGCGGCCAGCGCCAGGGCCTCGGGGGCGGTCGGTTTCGGCGTCATCGGGCGGTCCTCCATGAACAGGATGCGACGGATCCTCGCGACGATGGGGCGTTCGTTCAGGGGCGAGGCGAGGGCCGGCGGGCGGGCCTCGGCCAGCGCGGCGAGGAGCCGGGCGTAGCCGACGCGGTCGCCGGAACGGGCGACGACCAGGGCGTCGCGGCAGCACTCGCGCTCCAGGCTCAGCCAGGACGAGAGCCACCACGTCGACGGGTGGAAGAACAGGAGCGCCTCGACCAGTTGCTGGAACAGGCGTATGAGGTTGTCGCGGTGTCGCAGGTGGGCCAGCTCGTGCAGCAGGGCCATCTCGATCAGCTCGGGCGACCAGCCCGAGAGCGCCGCGGCCGGCAGGACGACCATCGGCCGGACGATCCCGATCAGCATCGGCGCGGCGACCCGGTCGCACACCCCGACCGCGACCTCGCGCGCCATCCCCAGCGACCGCGCCAGCGCCCGGCATCGCTCGGCGACCGAACCCGGCGGCAAAGGCCGGCACGACCGCCGCAGCCGCTCGACGCCGACGACCCCCGCCGCCGTCCTCGCCAGCAACAGCGACGTCCCCGCGATCCAGATCCAGGGAAGGACCGCGACCCAGGGGTCGAACCATGACGGCTCGGCTCGGTGTCCCGCCGCCTCGCGTGGGGTCACGCCGAGGGGCGCGGGGCGGGGGGCCTCGGCCGCCGGGACGACCGCCGGCGCCGGCGTCGGCGTGGACGCGACGGCGGCCGGCTCGGCGACGGGCGCGGTCGCGGCCGGCTCATGCACGGCGACGAACGCGACGAATGGCGAGGCGGCCAGCGCCAGCAGCCCCGCCAGCGCCGTCGCGTGCCGCGCCTCGGCCGATGCCCCCCGCATCCCCCGCCGCGCCAGCGAGGCCGCCAGGCCGATCGCCGCGCCGATCCAGAGCACGTGCAGGAAGGTCCACCCCAGCGCCGTCCACGCGGGAGAATGGGCGTCGATGCTCATGACCCGCCCCCTTCCTTCTGGCGGTCGGGCTTCGGCGCGTCCGCCGCGTCGAGCATGGCGCGGATCGCGCGGCGGTCGCGGTCGTCGAGCGCGCCTTCTTCAATAAGGTGGGCGACGAGGCCCCGGGCGGAGCCGTCGAAGAGGTGGTCGAGGAGCTTCCCCAGCATCCCCGACGCCGCGGCCTCGCGCGTGGCGACGGCCGACCAGATATAGCCCCTCGGCCCGTCCTCGCGCCGGACCAGGCCCTTGTCCAGCATCACCTTCAGCGTCGTCGCCACCGTCGTCAGCGCGACGGGGCGGCTCGCCTGGACGGCCTCGCGCACCGCCCCCAACGCGGAAGGGCCCGCGTCCCACAGCACCCGCAAGATCGCCAGCTCCGCGTCCGTCGGCTGGCCACTCGGCCTCCGCGCCATCTCCACCTCCTCCTCGCCGCTTGGCGACGATTCGATTTCTATAGAATTCGAATCATCGCGTCAAGCGGGGAGGGGGATTTCTCCGTGGGGGCTTCAGGCGCCGAACAGGGGTGCGATGGGGGCGCCCTCGCAGAGGCGGAGGGGGCGGCCGAGGCGGTCGCGGAGTTCGGATTCGTGGTCGACGCCCAGGGCGTGGTAGATGGTGGCGGCGAAGTCGCCGGGCGAGTACGCCGTCCCGGCGGGGTAGGCGCCGATGCGGTCGGACGCGCCGATGGCCTGGCCCCCGCGGACGCCGCCGCCGGCGAAGAGGGCGGAGAAGACGGCGGCCCAGTGGTCGCGGCCGTCGGGCGTGTTGTTGTTCCCGGTGCTCGCCCCGATGCGGGGCGTCCGGCCGAACTCGCCGGCGAGGACCACCAGGGTGTCGTCGAGCAGCCCGCGCGCCTTCAGGTCGTCCAGCAGGGCGGACAGGCCCCGGTCGGTCGGGGGGAGCAGGTGGTCCTTCAGGCTCTTGAAGTTGGCCGAGTGGGTGTCCCACCGCTGCGCGCCGCCGAGGTTCACCTGGACGATCGGCACGCCCGCCTCCACCAGCCGCCGCGACAGCAACAGCGACTGCCCGAACGGGTGCCGGCCGTAGCGGTCGCGGACCTCCGGCGCCTCGTCGTCCAGGTTGAACGCGGCGCCGACCCGGCCGGAGGTCAGCAGCGCCATCGCCCGCGCCCGCTGCTCGCTCATGGGGTCGCGGTCGCGGGCCGCGTCGGTCCCGGCGAGCATGGCGTCGTTGACGCGGTCCAGCAGCGCCTGGCGGCCCGTCAGCCGCTCGACGCTGAAGCCGACCGGCAGCGCCAGGCTCTCGACGCGGAATCCGGGCTTGCTGGGGTCCTGGCGGATATGCCAGGGGTCGTGGCGGGGGCCGAGGAACCCCGCGTGCTGGCCCGGCCAGGTGAGCGGGCCTTCCATCAGGAACGTCGGCAGCGTGACCCCGGTCGGCACGCCATCGGTCCGGGGCCGCAGGTAGTCCAGGGCCGAGGCGTAGCACGGGAAGTCGTCGCGCGAGGCGATCTTGTCGAAGAACGCCCCCGGCTGCGAGCTGCCGGTGAGGATCTCGTGGGTCGCGTTCAGGTGGTTCGTGTACTTGTGGGCCAGCGAGCGCACCACGGCCAGATCCCCGGCGCGCTGGGCCAGCATCGGCAGGTGCTCGCAGAACCAGATGCCGGGGGCGGCCGTCTCGATCGGCCTGAACTCGCCGCGGATCCCCTCCGGGGCGTCGGGCTTCATGTCGACGGAGTCGATGTGGCTGAGCCCCCCCGACATGAACGCCAGGATCACCGACTTCGCCCGCGACCCTCGCGCGCCGGCGTCCCGCGACGGCGCCGCCGACAGCACCCGCGGCAGGCTCATCCCCAGGAAGCCCGAGAACCCCACCTGCAAGACCTCGCGCCGCAGGATCCCGGTCGCGTGACGATGACTCGGCGTCATGGCGGACTCCCCCTCGCTTCAAACAATTGTTCCGCGCCCCAGCCTACCCGCGGGGACGCGGCCCGGCCACCGCAATCCAATGTCCGATAACGGGTGGATTTCGGGCGGCGTGGGGATTTTTTAACCTTGGCTCGTGCTGGTGTTTGCGACGAATGTGCCGGGGTCGTCGCCTGTTGAATTGTTCATCGACGGCGGTTTGTATAGCACTACTCCATCGGCGGGGCCTCGGCCTCGTCGATCCTTGGCAATTCGATGCTTGAGAGGAGACCCATCCGGGGACCTGCGCGCGCGACTCGCTCGGCGAGCGGAAAACGCGCGTCCCCTCTCCCGTCGGGAGGGTGGCCCGGAGGGCCGGGTGAGGGTCGACGGAGCGGTGGAGATAGCGGCGGTTCAAAGTTCGCGCGGCCGGCGCTTTCTCCGAAGCGCGACGGCCCTCACCCGCCGCTGGCGCGGCTGCCCTCTCCCAGAGGGGAGAGGGGACGAATGTCGGGCCGAGGCCCTCTCTCTCGTGGCTTGGGCACCCGCCGATGGACGGAAAACCTAATCGACATCGACGAACGAAGCCAACGGATATTCGCGGTTAACGTGTTTTTGATTAAGGAGTTAAGTGATGTTGGGGCGGCGCGCGTGGCGCGCGAACGAAGCCAAGCGGAGCCAGGACGAGCCGGCCGGATCGGGGCGGGACTTGAGGAATTCCGGCTTCTCGGTCGCGAGGCCCTCGGCTACCATGCCGCGGCCCGGCTGGCGATGCCCCGCGCACGAGGCGAGGGGGGCCAGGCGTCGAGACAGGGAGGCGGAATCATGACGATCTACGACGGGGTCATGGCGGCGGTGCTCATCGCCGCGATGGCGCGGGGGGCGTGGCGGGGGATCACCTGGCAGCTGGCGAGCATCGGCTCGCTCGTGCTGGGCTACCTGTTCGCGTACCCCATCTCGGCCCTCATCGCCCCCAGGCTCTCCGGCGCTCCCGAGGCCGCCCGCGCCATGTCGATGGGCGTGGCCTACGTCGCCGTGTCGTGCGCCGTGTTCGGGCTCGCGTGGATGGTGCGGGGCACCATCCGCAAGATGAAGTTCGACGCCTACGACCGCCACCTGGGGATGATGCTGGGCGGGGTCGAGGGGGTCGCGGTCGGCATCCTGGGGACCATGCTGGTCGTCAGCGTCGCCCCCGGCACCCGGACGCCCATCTTCACCAGCGCCTCCGGGAAGGTCGTCAACGGGATCGTCGGCCACGTCGGCCCGATCCTCCCGTCCGAGGTCCGCGCGGCGCTCGCGCCGTACTGGCCCAAGGACGCCGCCGCGATCGCCGCGGGCGAGCCCGCGCCCGAGGCCGAGGAAGCCCCGGCCGAGGCCCCGGCCCCCCGAGCCCCGTCGGCGGTCGCCTCCCGCGCGTCGGCCCGGCTCGACGCCCAGGTCGGCCCGGTCGACGGCGATCCGACGGCCGACATCGACGTCGACCTCGCCGACGAGGCCCCCGCGCTCCCCTCGGCCCGCCAGGTGCTCGACGGCCTGGTCGACCACGGCAAGCGCAAGGCCGAGCAGGCCATCGTCGAGGCGCTCGACACCGACGAGGATCCCGACGGCAAGGCGGGCTCGCTCCGCGACCTGTTCGAGCGGGACAAGGCCCGCCTCCAGGACGCCGTGGCCGGGACCGTCGACGAGACCCGCCGCTCCCTGACCGGCCGGGTCGAGGAGGCCGTGGTCCAGACGAAGGGCAAGGTGGTCGAGGAGGTCCAGGGCCGCGCCGGCCAGGCCCAGGGCCGGCTGGGCGACGTCCAGAGGCAGGCCGAGCAGGTCCGCTCCCGGATCGCCCGGACCCAGGAGGAAGTCCGGCGCGCCCGGCAGCGGCTGGAGCAGGGGGCCGACGGCGCCGTCGACCAGGCCCAGCGGCGGCTGGAACGCTCGCTCACCGACGCCATCGGCAAGGGCCTGGACCGGCTCGGCCTCCCCGACGCCCCCGCCCCCAAGGCGGCCCCCTGATGGCCGAACCCCACGAACTCCGCCTGGAGGTGGGCGACCGCCCCATCAACCTGATCCAGGTGCTGAAGCTGGCCAACTGCGCGGCCACCGGCGGCGAGGCCAAGAACCTCGTCGCCGAGGGCCTCGTCCGCGTCAACGGCGAGCCCGAATCCCGCAAGCGCCGGCAGATGGCCCGGGGCGACGTCGTCGAGCTGGACCTCGAGGGCGCCCCCCGCGTCGTCCTGGACTGACCGACCCCCCCCGCGGAGGAAAGTCGCCCGCGATCCGGGATCGCGCGGTCGGCGGAAATTGAGTGTGCGTGGCCCCGTGGAAAACATCGTCAAGGTGATGCGCGTTCCCCCTTCTCCCCTCGTGGGAGAAGGTGGCCGCAGGCCGGATGAGGGGGCGACCGCCGCCGCATCCCACCTCCCACGAGGGACCTGGGGCCGTCGCCCGTCGGTCGCGCCCCCCTCATCCGCCCCTCCGGGGCACCTTCTCCCACGAGGGGAGAAGGGATATTCCTCGCGACTCCCTCGCCAGGTTTTTCATAGATTTACTGTACGCATGTTGACTTCGCGCCGATAACTTGCTCCAATCCCCGGGGCTGGGGCCTTCTCGGGTCGAGCCCGCCGGCGGCGAGTTACAGGAGAGCGAAGATGACCAAGATGATCACGTGCCTCTGGTTCGACCACGGCCAGGCCCGCGAGGCGGCCGAGTTCTACGCGAGCGTGTTCCCCGACAGCCGCGTCGGCGAGGCCCACGCCTCCGCCGCGGACAATCCGTCCACGCGGGAGGGCGAGGAACTCATCGTCGAGTTCACCGTCCTGGGCCAGGCCTACGTCGGCCTGAACGGCGGCCCGAATTTCAAGCCGAACGAGGCGGTCAGCTTCATGGTCGTGACCGAGGACCAGGAGGAGACCGACCGCTACTGGGACGCGATCGTCGGCAACGGCGGCGAGGAGAGCGCCTGCGGCTGGTGCAAGGACCGCTGGGGCTTCTCCTGGCAGATCACGCCGCGCGTGCTGCTGGAGGCCGTGGCCGACCCCGACCGGGCCGCCGCGAAGCGGTCCATGGAGGCCATGATGACGATGCAGAGGATCGACATCGCCGCCATCGAGGCCGCGCGTCGGGGCGAAGGCCGCTGAGCAAGTTCGGCGGCCCTCCTGGAGGCGAGGCGGTCGGCCTCGGTATGGTGGTAGGCGGCGACGCCGTCCGCCCTCGGTGGCCCCCGAGCGGGCCACCATGGCGGCCTCCCCCTCGCGGGGGAAGGCCGCGACCGTGCCGACCTTCATCCCCCCAGCGAAGGCCCCAGCCGTGACCGACCGCGGGATGCTCCGGAAGACGTCCATCCTCCTCGTGGCCCTGGCGGCCGCCGGCTGTTCCAGGGCCCCCGAGGGGCCGGCCCCCGTCGCGGCGTCGCGAGCCCCCGCGACCGCCGGCCCGAAGGCCCCCGCGCCGACGCCCCCGGCGGTGAGGTTCGTGGACGTGACGGCGGAATCGGGCGTGGACTTCGTCCACTTCAACGGGGCCCGGGGCGAGAAGCTGCTCCCCGAGACGATGGGCTCCGGCGTGGCGTTCCTGGACTACGACGGCGACGGCGCCCCGGACCTCCTGTTCGTCAACTCCGCCCCCTGGCCCGGCGCCCCCGCCCCCGATCCCCCCCCCACCCAGCGGCTCTACCGCAACGACGGGCGGGGGAAGTTCCGGGACGTCACCCGGGAGGCCGGCCTGGACAGGACGTTCTACGGCCAGGGCGTCGCCGTGGGGGACTACGACAACGACGGCGACCCCGACGTCTATTTCACGGCCGTCGGCCGCGGCTACCTGTTCCGCAACGACGGCGGCAAGTTCGTCGACGTCAGCGAGGAGGCCAACGCCAGGGGCCCCACCGCCTGGCTCTCCGGCGCGGCGTTCTTCGACGCGGACAACGACGGCGACCTCGACCTGTTCCTCGCCTCGTACATCACCTGGACCCCGGAGATCGACAAGGTCCAGGGCTTCCAGATCCCCGGCCTTGGCCGCGCCTACGGGCCGCCGACGGCGTTCAACGGGTCGCTCTGCGCGCTCCTGCGGAACGACGGCGGCCGGTTCACCGACGTCGGCGAGGGGTCCGGCGTGCAGGTCCGCACCCCGGACCTGCGGGCGCCGCTGGGCAAGTCGCTGGGGGTCGCCCCGTTCGACGTCGACGGCGACGGCCTGGTCGACGTGGCCGTCTCCAACGACACGGTGCAGAACTTCCTGTTCCACAACAAGGGGGGGGGCAAGTTCGAGGAGGTCGCCCTGCTCTCGGGCGTGGCCTTCGACCAGTCGGGCTCGCCGCGCGGGGGGATGGGCTGCGACTGGTCGTACTTCCTCAACGACGGGCGCCCGGCCCTGGCGATCGGCAACTTCTCCAGCGAGATGACCGCCCTGTACGTCGCCGAGCAGCCCGCCGCGATGCTGTTCTCCGACATGGCCAGCCGCTACGGCCTGGGCGCGCCGACGCAGCCGCCGCTGAAGTTCGGGCTGTTCTTCCTGGACTACGACCTCGACGGCTGGCCCGACCTTTTGACGGCGAACGGCCACCTGGAGCCGGACATCGCCAGGGCCCAGCCCGGCGAGTCCCACGCGCAGCCGGCCCAACTGCTGTGGAACACGGGCCGGCCGGGGCGCGAGCTGTTCGTCGAGCTGGGCGCGGACGCGGCCGGGCCCGACCTGTTCCGGCCGATGGTCGGCCGCGGCAGCGCCTTCGCCGACATCGACGGCGACGGCGACCTCGACGTCGTCCTCACGGCCAACGACGGCCCGGCGCGGCTGCTCCGCAACGACGGCGGCGACGCCAACCGCTGGATCCGCCTGGCCCTCTCCGGCGACGGCGTGCGGTCGAACCGAGACGCGATCGGCGCCAGGGTCCAGGTCACGGCCGGCGGCCTGACCCGCCGCGCCCAGCAATTCCCGGCGCGCGGCTACCTCTCCTCCGCGGAGCCGACGCTGACCTTCGGCTTGGGGCGATCCGAGACGGTCGACGAGGTCTCCATCACCTGGCCCTCGGGGGAGGTGACGAGGCTGGAGGGCCTGGCCGCGGGCCGGACCTACCGCGTCGACGAGGCCGACGGCGTCCGATGAGGCGGCCGGGGCGCCCCCCGATTCGAGGTTGACCGCATCGGGGGATGTGACAGAATGCGGCCCTCGGTATTCAGGCGGCTGGAGCGCCCCCATTGGATAGCACTTCTTGATGCCAGGCCCCGACGGAATCGAGGCGCCCCCCCTCCCCGGGGTCGGTCGCCCTCGCCGCGAGGATGCGCGGCGGGCGATCGATCGGACCGCGGCGGACGCGGGCGGTCGACGTGGAATCACTCGCATCATGGATAGGATCGGCCTCGCGCCGTCGAAACTCGCCGGAATCCGCGAGCGATCCCGGCCCGACCGACGAGGCCGCCCGACCCGGAACATCGCCGACAACGTCCCGAATTCGCTATCAAGGAGGATACGCGCCGTGACGCGCCCCGCATTCACCCCCTCGGCCCTGCTGACGACCGGCTTGATTTGGCTCGCCTGGGCCCCCGCCGCGGCGGCCGCCCCGATCACCGCGACCGCGTATTACAGCCTGACGGCCGACGAAGGGCTCGCCGCGCCCCCGGCCGGGGACATCGACGCGCCGCAGGTCGTCGCCCTGGTCTCGCCGGCCGGCGGCGTCGTCCCCCCCACGGCGGCCGACGGATCGCAGGGGAGCCCGCTGACCATCCTGCCCGACTCCCACGGCTTCGACCGCGACCAGCTCGTCGTGGCCCTGAAGGACGCCGCCAGCGACTCCGGCGCCCCCGAGCAGTACCTCGGCCTGATCTTCTTCGGCAAGGGCCTGGAGGCCGGCGGCGTGCTCAACTTCGCCCTGAGCATCGACGGCGCCCTGGCGAACGACCCGCCCAAGCTCGCCTCGTCCACCCCCGGGGTCCGCATCGCCGCGCTCCCCGCGCCGGACGTCGACCCGGGGAACCCGCCGGGATCGGGCGGCGACTCTGGGGGCCCCAACGTGCCGGAGCCGGTCGGCTTCCTGCTCTGGTCGGCCGCCGCCGTCGCCATCGCGACGCGCGGCCGGGCCCGCGTCCGGGCCGCCGCCGGGCGTTGACGATGCATCGGCGAATCAACGTTGTTTTTCCGCGACATAATCGCGCGGAAATCGGATTCGGGCCGGATAATCCCGAAAAATGCTTGAGGGCCGCGGCGAGCACCCCGCATCATGACGTGGCATCGAGAGTGAGAATGTGCTCGCGCCGTCGGGCCCGCTCGGCGGCCCCTCCGGTACCAGGGATTGGGGCTCAACCATGACCAACGACCTCGACGGCCCCCGCGCCGAGTGTCCCCATTGCTCGGCCCGCGTCCGCGTCCGGCCCGAGCACGTCGGCCGGCCCGCGGGATGCCCCCTGTGCGGGGGGGCGATCGACACGACTTCGCTGATCGGGTCGGGCTCCGGCTCGGGAGAAGTCCCCGCCGGGGCCGCGGCGGGCGCCGAGCCCGGCGGGCACGTGGAGACGACCTGCCCGGACTGCGGCGCCGGGCTGCGGGTCCGGGCGCGATACCTCGGCCGTCACGTCCGCTGCGGCGTGTGCCGGTTCAAGTTCCGGGTCGAGCCGTCGCGGGCGTCCGTCCTCGACGCGCCGGCGGATCCGACGGTCGACGACCGCCAGGACCCCGCCCTCGCCCCCACCCCCGACCCGGACGACCCCTGGCGGGGGAGGGTGGAGGTGATGCGCCTGCTGGGCGAGATCGCGGGCCTGAAGCGGCTCAACGCCCGGCTCGCGTCCGAGGTGGAGCGGCTGGAGCGCGAGCGGGACGCGGCCCGCGACGCGGCGGCGGGGCCGGGCAGGCCCGCGCCGCCGATCGTGATCCCCTTCGATCACGGCGGCGCCCCGTTCCTCTACCATGTCGGGGGCGCCGCGGGGACGACCGGGGGCTGAGGGCCCCCGCCGCCGCTCATCCCTCCGGGGGCACGTCCCACAGCCGGACGGCGCCGTCGAGCGAGCCGGAGGCCAGCGTCCGGCCGTCGGGCGCGAACGCCACCGAGTAGACGTTGCCGGCGTGCCCTTCCAGCACGGAGCGGCAGGAGCCGTCGCGGACGTCCCACAGGCGGATGGTCCGGTCGTGGCTGCCGCTGGCCAGCAGCGGCTCGACCGGCGAGAACGCCAGGGCGGCGACCCAGCCGATGTGCCCCGTCAGCTCGGCCCGGCTCTCGCCGTCCTCGGGGTCCCACAGCCTGATCGCGCGGTCGAACCCGCCGGAGGCCAGGAGCTTGCCGTCGGGGGAGAACGTCGCCGCGGCGACGCCGTAGTCGTGCCCCACCAGCTTCCGCAGGCATTCCGGCTTCTCGCCCGACACGTCCCAGATCTTGATCTCGCCGCGACGCTCCTCGGCCGCCGGGTCGACCATGGCGGGGACCATCCCGGAGGCCGCCGCGAGCCGGCCGTCGGGCGCGAACGCCACCGACCACACCGGCGCGGTGTGCTCCGGGAGGCTCAGCAGCTCGGCGCCGTTGGCGGCGTCCCAGAGCGTGACGGTGCGGGACTCTCCCCCCGCCGTCGCCAGCGTGCGGCCGTCCGGGCTGAACGCCATCGAGTCGACCTTGCCCGACGCGCGCAGGAGCACCCGGCCCCGCCCGCCCTCCTGGTCCCAGATCGTCACGGCGCTGAACGGCGCGCCGTCCCAGCCCACGCCCAGCCCGGCGATCGTGCGGCCGTCGGGGCCGAACGCCACGGACTCCACCTCGTCCCACTTGCCGCGCATCACCCGCAGGAGCTTCGGCGCGGCGGACCCTTCGCGCAGGTCCCAGAGCTTGACCAGGCCGTCCCAGCCGCCGCTGACGAGCCGACGGCCGTCGGGGGAGAAGGCCACGGAGGTCACGACGTCGCTATGCTTCGCCGTCCCGACGCGCGACGGCCTCTCGGTCACCGTTGCCGACATGACACACTCCTTGTTGGTCGCCGACCCTCTCCGCCCCGGCCGGGTCCATGCGGACCCTGGCCACGCTTCGTCCATAGAGCAATCGTCGCGCCGGGGCGCCCGCGGGGGCCCCGCGGGGCCGTCGGCCGCTCCAGGGAGCCGCGCGCGGGCGAATCGGCGACCTCGGCCGTCGCGCCATGGCTGGGCGGGAATCAGCCTGGCTGGTCGTCCTGGGACCAGACCGATCGCTCGATCCGCAGGCCGAGGGCGCGGATCTTCGTCCGCAGGCTGCCGCGCGTGATCCCCAGGATCCGGGCCGCCTGGACCTGGTTCCCCTCGGTCTCGCGGAGGACGCGGGTCAGGAGCGTCCGCTCCATCAGGGCGAGCGCCTCGGCGTGGAGGTTCTCCGAGCCCGCGGCCAGCCGGCGCTCGATGAACCCCTCCCAGTCGACGGCCGCGTCGGCCGCCGGGGGCGTCGCCGTCGGGGCGACGGGCGGGGGCGTCGCCGGCGCGGGGGCGGGGGGGGCGCCGGCGCGTATCGACTCGGGGAGGAAGTCGGGCAGCAGGACCGGCCCCTGGGCCTGCAGGAGCGACCGCTTGAGGACGCTCTGAAGCTCGCGGATGTTCCCCGGCCAGGGGTAGCGGCCGAGGATCGCCAGCGACTCCGGCGAGGCCTGGACGACCCCCCGCCCCAGCTCCGGGCCGAACCGGCGGAGGAAGTGGTCGACCAGGAGCGGCAGGTCCTCGATCCGCTCGCGCAGCGGCGGCAGCGAGATGGTGAAGACGCTCAGCCGGTAGTACAGGTCCTCGCGGAACGTCCCGGCCGCGGCCAGCCGGGGGAGGTCGCGGTTGGTGGCGGCGATCACCCGGACGTCCGACCGGATCGTCGCGTTGCCCCCCACGCGCTCGAACGTCCCGTCCTGGAGGACGCGGAGGATCTTCGCCTGGGTCAGCGGGGTCATGTCGCCGATCTCGTCGAGGAACAGCGTGCCGCCGTTGCTCTGCTCGAACTTGCCGACGCGGGTGCGGTCGGCCCCCGTGAACGCCCCGCGCTCGTGGCCGAACAGCTCGCTCTCCAGGAGCGATTCCGGGATGGCCGCGCAGTTGACCGCGAGGAACGGCCTGGAGGCGCGGAGGCTGTGCTGGTAGATGGCCCGCGCGATCAGCTCCTTGCCCGTGCCGCTCTCCCCCAGGATCAGCACGGCGATGTCCTGCGGCGCGACGCGGCCCACCGCCTTGTACACCTGCTGCATCGCCGGCGACCGCCCGACCAGGACGTCGGCGCGGTCGGCCTTGGGGGCGTCCTCGGCGATCAGCGCCGGCTGCCGGCTGAGCCGGGAGACCTCCGCGGCGCGGGCGACCAGCTCGCGGACGTGGGCGAGTTGCAGGGGCTTCAGCAGGTACTCGAACGCCCCGTCCTTCATCGCCTCGATGGCCGTCTCGGTCGTGCCGTGGCCCGTGATGAACAGGACCGGGATCCGCGCGTCCAGCTCGCGGAGGGCGCGGAAGACCTCCATGCCGCCCATGTCCGGCAGGTCCAGGTCGAGCACGACCACGTCCGGGGGCGTCTTCGCCGCCAACTCTAGCCCCCGCGCGCCGTTGGGCGCCGTGACGACCTCGTAGTCGGGCGACTCGAACGCCCGCCGGAAGGCGTGCAGGATGGAAGGCTCGTCGTCGATGACCAGGATGGAGGCCACGGGGTCGTTCCTTTGCTTGTCCCTGTCGATCATGCCGGCGCGGGCCGCGAGGGGCCGGGCAGGCGGAGGACGAACCGGGCGCCCCCCTCGGGGCGGTTGCCCGCGATCAGCCGGCCGCCGTGGTCGCGGGCGATCCGCTCGGAGATCGACAGCCCGAGGCCCAGGCCGGCCTCCTTGCTGGTGAAGAAGGGCTCGAAGAGCCGGGGCAGGGCCCGGGGCTCGACGCCCGGCCCGGTGTCGTCGACGGCGACCTCGACGAAGCCGTCGGCGGCGCGGGACGTCGTCACGGTGAGGCGGCCCCCGCGGGGCATGGCGTCGATCGCGTTCATCGCCAGGTTGATCAGCGCCCGGCCGATCTGCTCGGCGTCGGCCTCGACCCAGATGGGGTCCGGCGGCGGGTCGAACCGGGCCTCCACGCGATGCTTGCCCGCGCGGCCCTGGATCAGGACCACGGCGGCCGTCGCCACGTCCCGCAGGTCGATCCGCCGCCATTTGGGCCGCGACGGCCGCGCGAAGTCGATGAAGGCCTTCAGCCGCTCCTCCATGCGGGCGATCTCCCGCTCGATGATCGCCAGGTCTTCCGGCGGCAGGCCCTCCCCCTCGGGCCGCTCGCGCTGGAGCTGCACCAGCATGGAGATCGCCGTCAGCGGGTTGCGAAGCTCGTGGGCCATCCCGGCGGCCATCTGGCCCAGGGCCGACAGCTCCTCGGCGCGCACCATCGTCCGCTCCAGCCCGCTGGCGACCGAGTAGCCGAAGAAGAGGCCGGCGATCGTCGCCATGATGCCCACCCCCGCCAGCGCCCAGGCCGTCCACGACGCCGTCCGGTGCATCATCGCCAGCGACCGCGCCGTCTCCTCCGCGATCCGGGCGTCCAGGTGGCGCAACGCCTGGCGGACGTCCGTCTCCAGGATCGCCAGCGCCGCGCGGTCGGCCGCCCCCTCGCCGGCGCGCTCGGCCTCGCGATAGCGCCGGAAGGCGGCGCCCAGGCGATGCACCATCCCGACCTCGTCCGGGTCGGGCCCGGTCGTCGCCTCGAACTCGGCCAGCAGCCGGGGGACGCTTTCGGCGAGGGCGGCGTCCCGCCCCCGGCCGGAGTCGTCGCCGTGCAGCCCGATCTCGATCAGCTCGGCGAGGTGCCGCAGCAGGTCGTCCACGATCCGACGGCCGTGCAGGTCCTCCTCCAGCCGACGGACGGTCGCCTCCTGCCGCAGCCCGAGGTACACCGCCGCCGCGGCGCACGACGTCAGGAACAGCAGGCTCGCCACCAGCGAGGGCCAGGCGATCCGGAACAGCAGCCGATGCGTCAACACGCCGTCGTCCCCCGGGCCCACGGATTCCCCGCGCGATTATACCCCGGCGGCCCCGCCGGCCGCCCGACCCCTCCCCCCGCCTCGGAGGCCCGATGATCGGGGCGTGACCGGGAATAGTGGGCCCGCGTCCGGGCCGGCCGTGGTAAGTTCGGCGCGAGCGATACCCCGCCCCGCGGCGCGAGGCGTCCGTCGCGCGGGGAGCGTCCCGACGAGCCAGGAGAGTTAGGCCATGAGCCAGCACCGCGAGCCGGACCCGGAGACGCGACGCCTGGAAGAGGAGGCCCGTCGCGACGAGAACTGGAAGCGCTGGGGGCCTTACCTCTCGGAACGCCAGTGGGCGACCGTGCGGGAGGACTACTCGCCCGACGGCGACTGCTGGGCCTCCTTCCCCCACGACCACGCCCGATCCCGCGCCTACCGCTGGGGCGAGGACGGACTCCTGGGGATCACCGACCGCCAGTGCCGGCTCTGCTTCGCCCTGGCCCTGTGGAACGGGCGCGACCCGATCCTCAAGGAACGCCTCTTCGGCCTGACCAACCCGGAGGGGAACCACGGCGAGGACGTCAAGGAGTGCTACTTCTACCTGGACGCCACCCCGACCTCCTCCTACCTCAAGGCCCTCTACAAGTATCCCCAGGCCGAGTTCCCCTACGACCGCCTGCTCGAGGAGAACCGCCGCCGGGGCCTGGACGACCCCGAGTTCGAGCTGGTCGAGACCGGCGTCTTCGACGAGGGCCGCTACTTCGACGTCCTGGCCGAGTACGCCAAGGCCGGGCCCGAGGACATCCTCATCCGGATCACCGTCGCCAACCGAGGCCCCGAGGCGGCCCGGCTCCACCTGCTCCCCACCCTCTGGTTCCGCAACACCTGGTCCTGGGGCAGCGATTACGAGGAGGGCGGATGGCCGAAGCCGTTCCTGGAGCAGGCCGGCGAGGGCGTGATCTCGGCCCAGCACGCCACGCTCGGCGACTTCCGCCTGACGGCGGCGCCCGGCCCGGACGGCGAGCTCTCCCCGCTGATCTTCACCGAGAACGAGACGAACCTCCAACGCCTGTACGGGACGGACAACGCCGGCCCGTACGTCAAGGACGCCTTCCACGAGCACGTGATCCGCGGCAAGGCCGACGCCGTGAACCCGGCGAGGCGCGGGACGAAGGCGGCGGCCCACTACCTGCTGGACGTCCCGGCCCGGTCGCGTCGCGCGCTCCGCCTGCGCCTCCGCGGGGGGCGAGATCCGGGGGGGCCGGCCTTCGGCGAGGAGTTCGACCGGGTCTTCGAGGGACGCGTCCGAGAGGCGGAGGCCTTCTATTCGGGCCGGATCCCCCAGAACCTCGACCCGGAGGATCGGCGCGTCTCGCGGCAGGCCTACGCCGGCCTGCTGTGGTCGAACCAGTCCTACCAGTGGGTCGTGTCTCAGTGGCTCCGGGGGGACCGCCGCCAGCCGGAGCCGCCCGAGAGCCGTTGGCGGCTCCCCAACGCCGAGTGGCGGCACCACCTCTACAGCCGGGACGTGATCAGCACGCCGGACAAGTGGGAATATCCCGCCTTCTTCGTCTGGGACACCGCCTTCCACATGATCCCGTACGCCCGGATCGACCCCGAGTTCGCCAAGCGCCAACTGCTGCTGTTCCTCCGAGAGTGGTACATGGCCCCCAGCGGCCAGATGCCGGCCTACGAGTACGACCTGTCGAACGTCAACCCGCCGGTCCACGCGTACGCCTGCTGGCGGGTCTACAAGATCGGCGGGGGGGCGGGGCGTCGGGACGTCGGCTTCCTGGAGCGGGCCTTCCAGAAGCTGCTCCTGAACTTCACCTGGTGGGTCAACCGGCAGGACCGCGGCGGGCGGAGCATCTTCTCCGGCGGCTTCCTGGGACTGGACAACATCGGCGTCTTCGACCGCTCCCGGCCCCTGCCCACCGGCGACTACCTGGAGCAGGCCGACGGGACCGCCTGGATGGGGTTCTACTGCACGACCATGCTGGCGATGGCCGTCGAGCTGGCGCTCCACGACCGGGCCTACGAGGACATCGCGTCGAAGTTCTTCGAGCACTTCGTCCAGATCGCCGACGCCCTGAACAACCTGGACGGGACGGGCCTGTGGCACGAGGAGGACGGCTTCTACTACGACCACCTCAGGGTCGGCGAGGAGTCGCTCCCCCTGCGGGCGCGATCCCTGGTGGGCTGGCTGCCGCTGCTGGCCGTCGAGAGCCTGGAAGAAGAGGTCATCCGCCCGAACCTGCCGCGGTTCGAGAAGCGGATGCTCTGGTTCCTGGAGTACCGCAAGGACCTGTGCCGCCAGATCGCGCTGCTGGACCAGAGAGGCGAGCCGGGGCGCCGCCGGATGCTGCTCGCCCTCGCCGGCTGCCGGCGCCTGGAGCGGGCCCTGCGCCACCTGCTCGACGAGCGGGAGTTCCTGTCGCCATACGGGGTGCGGTCCCTCTCCGCGGCCTACCGGGACGAACCGTACGTGTTCCGGGGGGACGGTCAGGAGTTCCGGGTGGGCTACGTGCCCGGCGACATGGACAGCCGGGACTTCGGCGGCAACTCCAACTGGCGCGGGCCGGTGTGGTTCCAGGTCAACTACCTGCTGCTGGAGGCGCTGGAACGCTACCACCACCACTACGGCGACGACTTCAAGGTCGAGTGCCCCACCGGCTCCGGCCGCCTGATGAACCTCGCCGAGGTGGCCCACGAGATCGCCGTGCGGCTGGCGCGACTCTTCCGGGCCGACGCCGACGGCGTCCGCCCGTGCCACGGCCCGGAGCGGCGGTTCGCCCGCGACCCTCACTGGCGGGACCTGCCGTGGTTCCATGAGTATTTCCACGGCGACACCGGCCAGGGGCTGGGGGCGAGCCACCAGACGGGATGGACCGCCCTGATCGCCCGCCTCCTCGAGGACTGCGCCCGGGGGCGCGAGCCGCGCCGCGACCCGGCGCCGGCCGCCGATGACGCCGAACCCGGTCGGGATTGAGGGACCCGGGCGGGGCGCGGGCCACGGCGAGAAATCCTCGATTCTCGGGAGATTCCTGAAATCTCGCCCCGGGGCTCGCGGAACATGCCAGGCGAGGGATTCGATCGTTCTTTGACAATCCGACCGCATCACGAGGCCCGCGGCCGGCAAGCCGTCGGGCTGTCGGAGGGGGCTCGCCCGTTCATGTCACTGGGGAGACGTATGCTTGGTTGATTGCGTGCGGCGCGAGGGCGGACTCTGGGCATGGTCCATCCCGTCGGCCGGCGGCATTCGTGGCGAGACGCCCGAAAACCACTTCGAATTCGACGAACGAAGCCAACTGGTTTTCGTCGCAAGAATCTGGCTGCTTCATGGTTTGCGATGTTTCTCGCGGCGTGCGTGGCGCGCGAACGAAGCCAACTTCGCGGGCGTCCGCCGCGTGCCGCGTCGGCGGCCTTCGCCCGGCCGCTGGGCCGTCCGGCGGAAGGGGTTGCGACGCTCGATGTGGCGCCCGGGCGGGGCGTCTCCGAAAAATGAGGGTGAATTTCGGCCGGGTAATCTGGGATAATCGCGGCCGATCCCGCTCGATCCCTCGGCCGCCGTCGCGCGGCGTCGTCCCCCCTTGGAGCGAGGGCGGGGCGGAAGACGGGCCCGCCATCGGCCTCGGTCGGCGGCGGGCCACCCACGATTCTCCAGACCGTCGGGAAGATCCGAATGACGTCGTTCCGCAAACTGATGGTGGCCAACCGGGGCGAGATCGCCATCCGAATCTTCCGCTCGGCCCACGAGCTGGGGATCCGGACGGTCGCCATCTACTCGCACGAGGACCGGTTCGCCCTGCACCGGCTGAAGGCCGACGAGGCGTATCAGGTAGGCCAGGGCGGCGAGCCCATCCGGAGCTACCTGAACATCCCGGCGATCGTCGAGCTGGCCGTCGAGAAGGGGGTCGACGCGATCCACCCCGGCTACGGCTTCCTCTCCGAGAACGCCGAGTTCGCCCGCGCCTGCGCCGAGGCCGGCATCGTCTTCGTGGGGCCGTCGCCGGAGATCCTGGACCGGCTGGGGGACAAGGTCGCCGCGCGGGCGCTGGCCGAGTCGGCCGGCGTGCCGGTGCTGAAGGGGAGCGACCCGGTCGTCCCGGGCCCCGAGGCCCGCAAGGTCGCGGAGGCCATGGGCTTCCCCGTCATCGTCAAGGCCTCGATGGGGGGCGGCGGGCGCGGGATGCGCGTGGTCGAGAAGGTCGAGGATCTCGACGCCGCGCTGGAGTCGGCCCGGAGCGAGGCCAAGGCCGCGTTCGGCTGCCCGGACGCCTTCCTGGAGAAGTTCATCGCCAGGGCCAAGCACATCGAGGTGCAGCTCCTCGGCGACGGGAAGGGGGGGCTCGTCCACCTATTCGAGCGCGACTGCTCGATCCAGCGCCGGCACCAGAAGGTGATCGAGATCGCCCCGGCGTACAACCTGGACGAGAAGCTGCGCCGGGAGATCTGCGACGCCGCGCTGGCGATCGGCCGGGCCGTGGGCTACAACAACGCCGGCACGGTCGAGTTCCTGGTGGACGACGAGGCCGGGACGTTCTCGTTCATCGAGGTCAACCCGCGGCTCCAGGTCGAGCACACCGTCACCGAGATCGTCACGGGGGTCGACCTGGTCAAGAGCCAGATCCTCGTGGCCGACGGCCAGCCGCTGTCGCACCCCGCCATCGGGATCGACGGCCAGGACTCGGTCCACACCACCGGCTACGCGATCCAGTGCCGGATCACCACCGAGGACCCGGCCAGCAACTTCACGCCAGACTACGGCCGGATCAGCCACTACCGGTCGTCCGGCGGCCCGGGGCTGCGGCTCGACGGCGGCTCGACCACGACCGGCGCCATCGTCACGCCGTTCTACGACTCGCTGCTGGTGAAGGTCTCCGCCTACGGCCGCCGCTTCATCGACGCCGCCAGCCGGATGGAGCGGGCGCTCCAGGAGTTCCGGATCCGGGGCGTGAAGACGAACATCCCGTTCCTCGTCAACGTCGTCACCGACCCGACGTTCCTGGAAGGCCGCTGCACCACCCGGTTCATCGACCAGACCCCCTCGCTGTTCGAGTTCGCCGAGCGTCGCGACCGGGCCAGCAAGCTGCTGACGTACCTCGCGGACGTGATCGTCAACGGCTTCCCCGGCGTCAAGCGCGACCCGTCGCGGAAGATCCCGGCCGAGCCGGCCCCGCCGCCGTACGAGCCCCTGGAGACGATCCCGGACGGCACCCGCCAGATCTTCAAGGAGCTGGGGCCGGAGGGCTTCTCGAAGTGGGTCCGCGAGCAGGACCGCCTGCTCGTGACCGACACGACGTTCCGCGACGCCCACCAGTCGCTCCTGGCGACCCGCCTGCGCACCCGCGACATGCTCCGCGCGGCCGACGCCTACGCCCACCGCCTTCCCGACCTGTTCTCGCTGGAGATGTGGGGGGGCGCCACGTTCGACTCCTCCATGCGTTTCCTCCGCGAGGACCCGTGGGACCGCCTGGCCCAGCTCCGCGAGCGGATCCCCAACATCCTGTTCCAGATGCTGATCCGCGGCTCCAACGCCGTCGGCTACACCAGCTACCCGGACGACGTCGTCGACGCCTTCGTCAAGACCGCGACCGACGCCGGCATCGACGTCTTCCGCGTCTTCGACTCGCTCAACTGGGTCCCCAACATGGGCGCCTGCATCGAGGCGATCCGCGACGCCGGCGGCATCTGCGAGGCCGCCATCTGCTACACCGGCGACCTGCTGGACGCCTCCCGGCCCAAGTACGACCTGAAGTACTACGTCGAGATGGCGAAGGACCTGGAGCGCCGCGGGGCGAACATCATCGCCATCAAGGACATGGCCGGGCTCTGCAAGCCCTACGCCGCGGTCAAGCTGATCAAGGCGCTGCGGGAGGAGGTCGGCCTGCCGGTCCACTTCCACACCCACGACGTCGGGGGGGCGCAGGCCGCCAGCGTCCTCATGGGCGCGGAGGTCGGCCTCGACGTGGCCGACGGCGCGATGGCCGCGATGTCCGGCCTGACGTCGCAGCCGAGCCTCAACGCGATCGTCGAGTCGCTCCGCTTCACCGGGCGCGACACGGGCGTGGACCACGAGGCCCTCATCGACGTCAGCCGCTACTGGGACGAGGTCCGCGACCTGTACGCCCCGTTCGAGACCGGCCCGCGGTCGTCGGCGTCCGACCTGTACGACCTGGAGATGCCCGGCGGCCAGTACTCCAACCTGTACCAGCAGGCCGACGCCCTGGGCCTCTCCTCCCGGTGGTGGGAGGTCTGCGAGACCTACGGGCTGGTCAACCAGATGTTCGGCGACATCGTGAAGGTGACGCCGTCGTCCAAGGTCGTCGGCGACATGGCCCTGTTCCTCGTCGCCAACAACCTGACCCCCGACGACGTGATGGACCCCGAGCGCGAGCTGGCCTTCCCGGACAGCGTCGTCGAGTTCATGGAAGGTCGCCTCGGCCAGCCCCCGGGCGGCTTCCCGCCGGACCTCCAGAAGCGGATCCTCAAGGGCCGCGCGCCGCTGACCGATCGCCCCGGCGCCACCCTGCCGCCGGCCGACTTCGACGCCATCCGCGCCAAGGTGGCCGAGATCGTCGGCGTGGACGACCCGGCCGAGGTCGACCAGGTCGACGTCATGAGCTACATGATGTACCCCCGCGTCTTCCCCGACCTGGTGAAGCACGAGAAGGAGTTCTCCGACACCTCGGTCCTCCCCACCCCGCTGTTCTTCCACGGGGCGGAGCCGGGCGTCGAGCACCCCTTCGAGATCGAGCCGGGCAAGACGCTCATCGTCAAGCTGCTGGCCGTGGGCGAGCCCCACGAGGACGGCCGGCGCACGGTCTTCTTCGAGCTGAACGGCCAGCCGCGCGAGGTCGAGATCGCGGACCGCTCGCTGGCCTCCGCCGTCGTCGAGGCCCCCAAGGCCGACCCGGCCGACCCGATGCAGGTCGGCGCGCCGCTGCCGGGGCTGATCGTCGGCGTCGCCGTGGCCGTCGGCGACCCGGTCCGCAAGGGGCAGAAGCTCTTCTCCATCGAGGCCATGAAGATGGAGACCACCATCAACGCCGAGCGCCCCGGGCGCGTCGCCGAGCTGCCCGCCAGGGTCGGCCTCCAGGTCAAGGCCGGCGACCTGCTCCTCAAGCTGGCCGACGCCTGACCCCCATGACCCCCCGGCCGTTCGTCCGCGAGGTCCTGACCTTCGACGAGCTGGAGTCGACCAGCACCGCCGCGAGGGCGATGGTGCTGGCCGAGCCGTCCCGCCCCGCCCCGTTCGTCGTCTGGGCCCGCCGCCAGACCCGCGGGCGGGGCCAGCGGGCGAACGCCTGGTGGTCCGACGAGGGGTCGCTCACCTTCACCCTCGCGATCGACCCGGCCGAGCAGGGCGTCCGCCCCGACCAGCAGCCGAGGATCGCCCTGGCCACGGCCGTCGTCCTCATCGACGCCGTCGCCGCCCTCGGCTGGCGCGACCCGGGCCTCGGCGTGCGCTGGCCGAACGACGTGGAGGTCGACGGCCGCAAGGTCGCCGGCATCCTCCCCGAGCGGGTCGAAACCCCGGTCGGCGACCGCGTCCTGATCGGCGTCGGGGTCAACGTCGCGACCCGGCTCGACCACGCGCCGCCGGAGGTCGCCCGCATGGCGACGTCGCTGGGGGCGTTCCAGCCCGAGCCCCTCGCGGCCGAGCATCTCCCCGCCTACCTCGCCGCGACGCTCGAACGCTTCCCGGCCGTCCTCCGCCGCCTGGCCGACGACGACCCGGCGCTGGCCGCCGAGTGGGCCCGCCTGGACCTGCTCCGCGGCCGGCCCGTCCGCGCGGCGGTCGGCCCGCGCAACATCGTCGGCGAGGGGCGGGGGATCGACCCCGAGGGCGCGCTGCTGGTCGACGACGGCCGCGAGGTCCATCGCCTGCTCGCCGGCCGGATCCTGCGCTGATGGTCGCCCCGCGCGAACCGGGCGGGGATGTCAGCGCCTGGGGACCACCCGGCGCACGCCCTGCATCACGTCGACGTACGAGCCGGCGGGCACGGGGGGGATGGTCCCGTCGGCCAGCATGTTGAAGGCCAGGGCGACGGTGACGTCGAGGGCCCTGTCGGCCAGGCGGCTGGCGAGGAAGTGGAACGGGTAGATCACCAGCGAGCGATCGGGCGCGGCCACGCCGACGACCGGCTCTTCCACGCCGTGCTCCACGTTCGTCCATTGCCAGCCCAGGGCGTTCACGAGCTGCTCGCCCCAGAGCGCCCCGAAGAAGACCGCCGGGTCGGCCCCCTCCTCGTCGGAGAGCTTCGCGGACTCCTGCTGGATCTGGTCCATGATCTCGTCGATCGCCGCGACGATCCCCGCCGGCCCCTCGGCCGCGACCTCCGGGCCCAGGTCGTCCAGGGCTCCCTTGGCGCAGTCTCGGATCTTCCGCAGGGTCTCGTCGGGGATCGGGCCGTCCGTGATCGTCATCGCCTCATCTCCTCCTTGGTCGATCGTCGATCGTCAACCGCGGCCGGCGCGTCGAGGCCCCGGCGTCCGGGCGGCCATCGTACCTTCTCCGGGCCGTCGGCGAGGAGGTCGAACGAGCGGCCCGCCCGTCGACCTTCCGGTCAGGCCGGGGAATCGGGGCCGAAGAGATCGGGGCCCTCGGCGCCCGTCGGGGGCGCGTCGACCACGACGCGGACGGCGATCGGGCGGAAGAGCGAGACCGCCCAGAGCCCGACGCAGACGGCCGTCGCCAGGACGAGGCCGAGCAGCGTCATGGACACGACCGTGATCAAGGGCCCCCACAGCAGGGCCTCCGCGCCGTGGATCGCCCGGCCGTTGATCCGGACGGAGTCCGCCCCCATGGCCCCCGCGACGCCGGCCAGGACGCCCAACGGCAGGGTGGAGACGGCCAGGCCCGTCATGATCAGCTTGTAGATCGTCCCGGCCCGGACCTTGCGGGCGATGATCGTCTGTTCGAGCTTGCGGTCCATGGCGGCCTCTTGGCGAACTCCAGGGGTCGGACGGGAAGGCGGTTCAGCATCGCCGCGACGGCCCTCGGGTGCAAGCCGGGGGCGTCGTCAGGCCGGATCGCGCCGGCGCAGGCCGTGGGGGAAGTCGCGGGGGGCGAACAGGAAGTGGAGGACGCGGCGGCGGCCGTCGCCGATCGACCGGGACGACGCGTGGAGCAGCAGGGGCCGCATCACCAGGGCGTCTCCTCGGCCGGCGGGGCAGGGGACCTCGGGCGTGGCGCGGCGGGCGGCGGCCAGGGCCTCGGGGTCGAGCCGGCCGAGCCTGTGCGAGCCGGGGATCACGCGCAGAGGGCCGTCTTCGGGGCCGCAGGGGTCGAGGTGGACCCGCACGGCGACCATCGCGGCCAGGAACCAGTCCGGCGGCTGGACGAACAGGCCCCCCTCCTTCTCCGACCAGCCGCGGAGGTCGGGATGCTCGACCCGCTCGGCCACCGGGAGGGCGAGGTCCTGGTGCATCGGCACGAGCCAGTTGCCGGCGCGGGACTTCTCGAAGTAGGAGCATTGCACCGCCTCGGCGTCGCCCGGGATCATCTCCGCGAGGCGGGCGTCGCGCCGGAGCCGATCCGCCAGGGACCGGCACCAGTCCTCGGCGAGCAGGTTCCGCGTCCCGGCCGGCGACCGTCCCGCGGGGGCGACCTTCGCGGCCAGGGCCTCGCACTCGTCCGGGGCGAGGACGCCGTCGACGACCGCGAAACCCCGCTCCTCCAAACTGATCGGGCCGTCCATCCCCACCTCCCTCCGGGGCGAGGATACGGCGCGCCCCCCGGCGCGACAAGGCCGGCCGGGGGGCGGCCCGCTCGCCCCTACCGCGCGAGGTGGAAGGACGACGAGGTCGTCGGGGGCTGCTGCGTGGGCATGTACTTCGCGTCGTTGGAGAGGTTGAGCTTGTTGACGATCAACTGGGCCCCCTCGACGGTCTGCGACCCCCCCGCCAGCGCCATCGTCGCTCCGGGGGCGTAGATCGTCCCCTGGATCTTGTTGTTCGTCCCGTTCGCGATGTTGATGGTGTGCGGCGCGTAGTCGCCGGAGCCGTTCTTCGGGGACCGCTGGAACAGGACGACGCCGTTGTAATCCCCGCTCGTCGGCGCGGTGAGGGTGGTCCCGTCGCCCCCCTGGATCTCGACGTTGCCGTCGTACAGGTAGATGGTGACGCCGGAGCCCGTGACCCGCACGCCGTTGCTGACGACGAAATTGCCGCTCTTGATGTAATACAGCCCCGGCGCCATCGTGTACTTCATCCCGCCCGAGTTGAGGATCAGCCCGCTGTTGTACAGGCCCGGCTGGATCGGGAACGGATTCGTCGCATTCCACCCCGACGGGCTGGTGCGGATCGGCAGGCCCCCGGTCGACGGATGGGCGAGCGTCGACTCGAGCGGGTCGACGATGGCGGAGGGATCCGCCCCGGTCTGCACGGAGCTCGGCGCGTCCTTGATGGACCCGCCGCTGGTGACCAGGTAGCCGCCGGCGGCCTTCAACTTCCGGGCCTCGACCCGGCCCATGTTGTTGACGTTGACGGCGCGCGAGGCGTTCGACTTCACCCGGATCTCGCCCGGGACGACCAGCCGGGCGCTGCCGGCGACCGCCAGGCTGTCCTGGGCGTCGCGATTCAGGACGATGACCGAGGCCCCGACCGTCGCGACGCGGACGGCGACCGCCTCCGCGGAGACGGGCGTCGGGGGACCGCCGAAGATGCCGCTGAACAGCCGGGGCGCGGGCGTGGTGACGGTCGCCCGGAGCGCCAGGTCGGCCGTGCCGTAGCGGGCGGTCGGGGAGGCGTGGGATATCGAGACCTGGGGTGGACTGCCCGATGGGTAGCCGACGTTGGCGTAGGCGGCGGCCGCCGAGGAGACCGCGGGCGGAACCTCCGGCGGGTTGATCGCCTGCCCCTCCTTCTGGACCTTGTCATAGGTCCGCAGGGCGGCGTAAGCCGCGGCGTCGGCGGCGACCTGGGCTCGCTGCCGCTCGGATCTGAGCAGCGCCCCGTCGATCGTCAGCGCCATCATCCCGACCAGCACCGGGAGGCACAGCGCCGCGACGGCGGCCACCGCCCCACGCCTGGACTTCGATCGAATCCGCCTCATGGCGCCTCTCCTAAGCGACTCCGCTCAATAGGGGGTCCAAACCTTCTTCGTCACGGTGAACAGCGGGGGGGGCGTGCCCGTCGGCCTTGGATATTCGACCGTTACCATCGTGTAGCCGTCGGACGACGGCGACGCCGTGATCTTCAGCTTCTCGGGCTTCAGCCCCGCGGTCTTCAGGTCATGCTCGAGCTGTTTCGTCAGCCCCTCCCCTGTTATCGAGCCGGCACCCTGGAGCGAGGCCCACCGCCCCAGGCTGGTGGCCAGGTGATCGCGTTCCTGACGGTTGGAGATCCTGGCCCCTAGCAGCGTGCCTCCCAGGAGGAGCAGGAAGAAGACCGGCAGCACGACCGCGGCCTCGACCAGCGCGGCGCCTCTACGTCGTCGGCATCGCCTCCCGGCGATCATGGTTCGGCTCCTTTCGCTAATCCTAGGGGGGGAGCATCATGCGGACCGTCCGCCTGATGGGCTGCACGCCGGTGCTCTTGTACGCGAACACGGATCCGTCGGGCGTGTACGTCACGGTGACATCCAGGTAGGAGAAACCGTTGCCGTCCTGCCCGGGCGCCCAGCTCGCGATCGGGGTGGGGACGAGCCTGTCGACCCACGCGGCGTCCGGGTTGTCCTGGTTGGCGGTCTCGTTCACGGCCGGCTGGATCGCCGACGGGCCGGCGGCGACCCCGGCCGCCGCCCCGCTGATCGCGCACTGCTGGACTATCGACGCGCGGTGGCAGAGCAGCCAGAGGTCGGCGATCCCGAGCCCGGCGAGGAGGAGGAACGAGAGGAGGATGGCCAATTCCACGGCCACCACCCCGCGCCTCGTCCGTCTTGTTCGCCTCGTCCGTCTCCCGTCGCGCCTCATGGGATCCCCCTGGCTTCGCCAACATCCTTCACGGGAACCCTAGGCCACGGACGCGGGCGGGGCCGGGATTGCCGGCCGGGAGGGGCGGCGCGTTTCCGGGCGTGCGAGGGGCCGGGCGAAAAAGCATCGCGGGCCGCCCGATTTGTTGACAGCCGTCGATCCGTGACCTTGGTTTCTAACGTGGGCCGACACGAACAGTCGACCGCCGGCGAGATGAGACGGACGCACCGCCCCCCGCCGAGAAGAAGGCCCGAGACGACCGGCCGGGAACGCCGTCGCCCCGGGCCCACCAACCCCAAGGAGAGACTCCAATGCGCAACTTCCTGGCCCGTCTGATGACCGAAGAGGAAGGCGCCACGATGGTCGAGTACGCCCTGATGGTCGCCCTGATCGCCGCCGCGGCCGTCGCGGCCATCGGGACGCTGAGCGGCGCCATCAACACCAAGTTCACCGGCGTCGGGACGAGCATCACCAGCGCCGGCAATTGACGACGCCGGCCGGTCCCTTCACCTCGCGGACCCGTGAGAGTGGGTCATGAGCATGCTCGGACGTTTCTGGGCCGAGGAGACGGGGGCGGTCCTCGCCGAGTACGCCTTGATGGCCGCCCTGATCGCCGGCATGGCGGTCGCCGCGGCCGGGGGGCTCGGGTCGATCGTGGCGTCGAAGTTCCAGGGCGGGGCCGAGGCTTTCTCCGCGGGCCCCGCGCCGGTCGCCTCCGGCGGCGGGCCCCCGCCGGCCAACCCCGGCGGCACCGGCGGCACCCCGCCGGTCGGCAAATGAGGTCGAGAGTCCAGGGAGGCGAGTCGCCGTGGCCGGTCATGAGATGATGTCGCTGTCCGCGGCGGCGGTCGCCTGCCTGATCGCCGCCGGGACGGACCTCTGGAAGTTCAAGGTGTACAACGCCCTGACCCTCCCGGCGCTGGCCGGCGGGCTGATCGCCTCGGGCCTGTCCGGGGGTTGGGCGGGCCTGGCGACGAGCGGGCTCGGGGCCCTCGCGGGCTTCGGCCTGCTCGTCGGGTTCTTCGCGATGGGGGGCGTGGGGGCGGGCGACGTCAAGTTGCTGACCGCCCTGGGCGCGTGGCTCGGCCCCGCGCTCACGCTGCACGTCTTCCTCGCCTCGGCGATCCTTGCCGGGCTCTACGCCCTGGCCCTGACCATCCTCAACGGCGGCCTGCGACAGGCGGCCGCCGACCTGATGCATCTGGCGCTCCGGATGCTCCGGCTGGACTTCCGGCCGGGGCCCGCCGCGCCCATCGCCGTCGAGGCGGCCCGGGGAGACCGTCGAAGACGACTGGTCCCGTTCGCCGCCATGACCTGCGCGGGCTTCTTCCTCGTCGTCCTCTCGGATCATCGCGGATTCTAGGGGCCCCTCGACGCCGAGGGTTTTCGTCACGCGAGGGGGGCGGCCCGCGAAGCGGCCGGGGATCCCGGCGGCGCTCCGGATCGCCTCCCCTTCATCCGATCCTCCGGGCCCCCTCCTCCCCCGGGGGGAGGGGGCCGTGTCGTGCCTAGCCGTGAAGGGATCGCGCCATGAGGCCCCAGACGCTCGCGGTGGTGATGCTCGCCCTGGTCAGCGGCCTGGCCGCCGTCTGGGGCGTGCGCTCTTCCATGAAGAAGCCGGCGGCGCCGGCCGAGGAGACGGTCGCGGCGGTCGTCGCGCTGGATGATCTGGCGCGGGGCGAGCCGATCGACGCCGCCAGGGTGGAGATCCGCGAGATCCCGAAGTCGCGGGCTCCCGAGGGTCGGCTGGCCTCGCTGGAGGAAGCGACCTCGCGCACGCCGTCGATCCCGATGCTCAAGGGGGAGTTCGTCATCGAGCCCAAGCTGCTGCCGAAGGGGAGCCGTCCGGGGATGGCGTCGATGATCCCGGCGGGGATGCGGGCCTTCACCATCCAGACGCCGAGCTTCTCCTCCAGCCTCGCCGGGCTGATCCAGCCGGGAAACCGCGTGGACGTCCTGCTGACCATCACGCCGTCGGGCTCGCGCGGGGACGACGACGCGACGACCACGACGCTGCTCCAGAACATCGAGCTGCTGGCCGTGCACACGACCGTCGAGGCCGACGCCGGCGCCAAGGCCGACCCCAACGGCACGCGGTCGGTCACGTTGCTGGTCACGCCCCGACAGGCCGCGATCCTGGACCTGGGCCAGAACAAGGGGACGCTCCACCTCGCGCTGCGCAACGGCCGCGACGAGGCCCCGATCGAGGAGACGACGGCGACCCTCGCCGACCTCGGCCTGCCGCCCGCCACGCCGCCCGCGCCGGCCGGGCCGATCGAGCCTCCCCCGCCCGCCCTTGCCGTCGAGCCCGAGCCCGAGCCCGTGGTGCTCACGATCCGCACCCTGCGCGGCACGCTCGCCGGCCGCGACCAGATCACCGTCCACCAGCGCCGACGCGCGGCGCCGCGGCCGACCGCCGCCGAGACCTCGACGGCCGCCGCGGCGGCCGTCCTCCCCCGATGACGATCTTTCCGCACGTGTAGGAATGCCGAGCGCCGGCAAGGGAATGGTCATGGCGAACTTCATCGTGGCCGACGACGAGTCGATCGCGTCGCGGATCCGGTCGGTCCTCTCTTTTCACGAGCCGAACGCCCCGAAGGCGGATGTCCTGCCGTCGGCCCTGGCCGTCGGCAGGCTGGCGCGGGAGGGCGGGGCGGGGGTGGTGGTGGTGGCCCTGCCCGCCGACCCGGCGGCGGCGCTGGACCTGCTGGCGCGGGTCGCGCCGGCGGCCGGCGGCCGGCTGCTGGCCCTGGGGCCGACCTCGGACGCCCGGTTCGTCCTCCAGGCGCTCCGCGCCGGCGTCCGCGACTACCTGGACAAGGGGGATCTGGAGGTCGAGCTGGCCGCGGCGCTGAAGCGGCTGGCCGAGCCGAAGGACGCGGCCAGCCTGGGGCGGGTGGTCGCCGTGCTCGGCGCCAGCGGGGGGGCCGGGGCCAGCACGATCGCCGCGAACCTGGCCGTGGCGCTGGCGACCGACCACCGCTCCGCCGGGCTCGTCGACCTGAAGCTGGAGACGGGCGACCTGGCGGCGCTGCTGGACCTCAAGCCGACGTTCAGCCTGTCCGACCTCTGCCGCAACGCCGCGACGTTCGACCGCGTGATGCTCGAACGGACGCTGGCCCGCCACGAGTCGGGCGTGGCCCTGCTGGCCGCCCCCGCCCGCATCGCCGACGTGACGCTGGTGCGCGCCGAGGGGGTCGCGCGGGCGATCGACCTGGCCCGCGCCGCCTTCCCGTACGTGATCGTGGACGTCGACCACACCTATCGCGAGGAGCAGCTCGCGGCGCTGCGGCAGGCGGACGTCCTTCTGCTCCCGCTCCGGCAGGACTTCAACTCGCTGCGGAACGCCCACCGGGCGCTGGAGCACCTGGGCCGGATGGGGCTGGCGGGCGAGCGCGCGCGGCTGGTGGTCAATCGCGCCGGGCAGGCCGTCGAGGTCCCCCGGGCCAAGGTGGAGGAGGCGCTGGGGATGAAGGTCGCCCACTCCATCCCGGAGGATCCCCGGGCCGTCGCGAGGGCGAACGACAACGGCGTCCCGGTGGTGCTCGAGGCGCCGGCCTCGCGCGCGGGGCGGTCGCTCCTCCAGCTCGCGAGGTCGCTCGAGACGTCGCGGCCGGGCGACGCGCCGGCCGAGCGCCGCGGGGCTCGGGCCGGCTGGCGGCCCTGGCGTCGCGTCGCCGCCGGGCGAGGCGCGCACTAGGTTATGGATAGGGCCGTCGCCGCGACGGCCGGGACGCGGTCGAGGAGGACGGGACGATGGGCGGCATGCTGGACGTCGCGGATCGCAGGGCGCCGGGGCCGGGCTCGGCCGAGGAGCGACACCTGAGGATCAAGAAGGAGCTGCACCAGCGGCTCATCTCCGAGCTGGACCTCTCGGCGATGGGGTCGATGAGCGAGGACGAGATCCGCGACGAGATCCGCCGCGGCGCCGAGCAGCTCTGCCTCCGCCACGACGACCTGCTGAGCCTCTCGGAGCGCGAGCGGCTGATCGAGGACGTGCTCGACGAGACGTTCGGCATCGGCCCGCTGGAAGGGCTGATGCGCGACCCGAGCGTCTCCGACATCCTGGTTAACGGCCCCAAGGTCGTCTACGTGGAGAAGGGGGGCCGGCTCCACCGGACCGACGTCGTCTTCAACGACGAGAAGCACCTCCAGGAGATCGTGCGGCGGATCGTCGGCCGGGTCGGGCGGCGGATCGACGAGACGTCGCCGCTGTGCGACGCCCGGCTTCCGGACGGCTCGCGCGTCAACGCCGTCATCCCGCCGCTGGCGCTGGACGGCACGCTCCTGTCCATCCGCCGCGCCGGCAAGTCGCCGCTGCTGGTCGAGGACCTGGTGGCCAAGCGGGCGATGACGCGCGAGATGGTGGACTTCCTCTCGGCCTGCATCCGCGGCCGGGTCAACATGGTGATCTCCGGCGGCACGGGCTCCGGGAAGACGACGCTGCTCAACGCGCTCTCGGCGTTCATCCCCGAGGACGAGCGGGTGGTGACGATCGAGGACGCGGCCGAGCTGCGGCTCCAGCAGCCGCACGTCGTCCGGATGGAGACCCGGCCGCCGAACATCGAGGGGGAGGGGGCGATCACGACGCGGGATCTGGTCAAGAACTCGCTGCGCATGCGGCCGGAGCGGGTCGTCGTCGGCGAGTGCCGCGGCGGCGAGACGCTGGACATGCTCCAGGCGATGAACACCGGCCACGACGGCTCGCTGACCACGATCCACGCCAACGACACCCGCGACGCCATCGGCCGCATGGAGATGATGGTCGGCATGGCGGGCTTCGACCTGCCGATCTGGATCATCCGCCGGCAGATCGCCTCGGCCGTGCAGCTCCTGGTCCAGGCGTCGAGGCTCTCCGGGGGCGTGCGGCGGATCCTCAAGGTGTCGGAGATCGTCGGCATGGAGGACGACGTGGTCAGCATGCAGGACATCTTCGTCTTCAAGCAGACCGGCGTGGACGAGGAGCGCCGGGCGCAGGGCTACCACTACTGCACCGGCGTCCGGCCGAAGTGCCTCGGCCGGCTGGAGGAGGCGGGCCTGGCCCTGCCCCCCGACCTGTTCGAGGCGCGCATCCTCGGCGCCGACTCGTCGGCCGAGTCGTCCGCGCCGGCCCCGCCGTCGCCCGAGGGGGATCGGCTCTGGGGCCTGTTCGGCCGCGGCCGGGAGGCGTCGTCGTGAACGATTCGCTCGTGGCGACCCTGGCGGCGGCCTCGGCCGTCGCGTTCGTGGTCGCCGTGTATCAGGTGGTCTCCGACCTGTTCCTCCGCGACCGCGCGCGGGTGAGCGAGCGGGTGGACGTGGAGTTCCTGAAGCGGAAGGCCGCGACCTCGGCGAAGAAGAAGGCGTCGCTGTTCAAGAACCTGGACCAGGTGGCGGCGGCGCGCGACGAGGGGGCCTCGCCGGGCTGGAGGGAGCGGTTCGAGACGATGGTGGAGCAGTCGGGCCTGGACCTGGAGCCGGGGCGGCTGCTGGCGATCGCGGCGGGGGCCGCCGCGGCGTTCGGGGGGGTCGCGTTCGCCGCGGGGGGGAGCGCGCTGCACGTCGCGATCGCGGCCGTCGTGGGGGGCGTCGCGCCGATCTGGTACGTCAAGCGCCGCCGCGACGCCCGCATGGAGAGGCTGCGCTCGCAGCTCCCGGACGCCTTCGACCTGATGGCCCGCGTGGTCCGCGCGGGCCAGAGCCTGGGGCAGGCGATCCTGGGCGTGGCCGAGGAGTTCCCGCAGCCGATCTCCGCCGAGTTCGCCTACTGCTACGAGCAGCAGAACCTGGGGCTCTCCCCCGAGGTCGCCTTCCGCGAGCTGACCCGGCGGACCGGGATCGTGGAGCTGAAGATCTTCGTCCTGGCCGTCCTGGTGCAGCAGCAGACCGGCGGCAACCTCTCGGAGATGCTCTCCAAGCTGGCGGGCGTGGTCCGCGAGCGCTACCGCATCCGCGGGGCGATCTCGGCGCTGACGGCGGAGGGGCGGATGCAGGGCTGGATCCTGGCGGCGATGCCCCCGCTGATGCTGATCCTGCTGCTCTTCCTGAATTATGACTACGCCTCGGTCCTGTTCGACCACGGCGACATCCTGGCCGGGACGTTCGCGATCGAGGCGGTCGGCGTGCTCTGGATCCGCAAGATCGTGAACTTCGACTTCTGAGGACGTCATGGACACCGAGACGATCGGGCTGCTGGCGATCTTCGCGGCGGTCGCCGGCCTGGCGGCGGCGGCCGGCCTGGGGCTCTCGGGCCGTCGGGGCCGGCTGGCGACGCGGCTGGACGAGCTTTCGGGCAAGAAGGGGCGCGACGACGAGGGGCCCGAGCGCCCCGAGGCGGTCGCCAAGATCGCCCGCGCGGCGCTGCCGAAGCTGGGCAAGGTCATGGTGCCGGAGGACGAGAAGGAGCGCAACCGGCTGGCCGCGCGGCTGGTCCTGGCCGGCCTGTACAACCGCCAGGCGCTGCACGTCTTCCTGGGCGTCAAGCTGGCGATCCTGATCGGCGCCCTGATCCTCGGGGTCGGCCTGATGTTCTCCGGGGCGGCGCCGCCGGCGACGTCGATCGGCGCGGCGCTGGGGCTGTTCGTCGCGGGGATGGTCGGCCCGAGCTTCTGGCTGGACGACCGCCGCAAGCGGCGCCAGGCCAAGCTGCGCCGCGCATTGCCCGACGCGCTGGACGTGCTCGTCATCTGCCTGGAGGGAGGGCTGAGCTTCCAGGCGGGCCTGAAGCGGGTCGCCCAGGAGATCGCCTCGGCGCACCCGCTGCTGGGGGGGGAGCTGCGGATCGTCGACCGGGAGATCCAGCTCGGGCGGTCGCCGGGCGAGGCCCTGCTGCACTTCGCCGAGCGCACGGGGCTGGACGAGGCGGGCTCGATGGCGACGGTCGTGGGCCAGGCGGAGCGGTTCGGCGCCAGCCTGGTCAAGAGCCTGAAGGCCCACTCCGACTCGCTCCGCGAGCGGCGCAAGCAGATGGCCGAGGAGCGCGCGCAGAAGGCCTCGACCAAGATCCTGTTCCCGACGCTCCTCTGCATCTTCCCGGCCGTCTTCGTCATCCTGCTGGCCCCGGCCGTCTACCAGGCGATGGCCGCGCTGGGCGGGGCGGAGGGGGGCGACGCCGCGGCCGGGGCCCCGGATCGCTGAGGACGCCCCTCGGCGGCCGGCCCGGCTTCGCGTATGCTGAAGCCCGGTCGGCGTCGGGCGGGTCAACGGGCGAGAGGGGCGAGGCGATCCTTGAAGACGATCCTCATCGAGCTGGGCGTCATCCTGGCCCTGGTCATCGCGAACGGGCTATTCTCCATGTCGGAGCTGGCGGTGGTCTCGGCCCGCCGGGCGCGGCTGAAGCAGGCGGCCGACGAGGGGGACGGGCGGGCGGCGGCGGCGCTCGAGCTGGCCGAGGATCCCAACCGGTTCCTCTCGACGGTCCAGGTGGGGATCACGGTGGTCGGGACGCTGGCCGGGGTCTTCGGCGGGGCGACGATCGCCGCGCGGCTGGCGGGATGGCTCGCGACCTTCCCGGGCATGGCGCCCTACGCCGAGGCGGTCGGGCTGACGACGGTCGTGGCGGCCATCTCGTACCTGACGCTGGTGCTCGGCGAGCTGGTGCCGAAGCGGCTGGCCCTGAACAGCCCGGAGGCGATCGCCTCGCTGGCCGCCGGGCCGCTGCGGGCCCTCTCGGTCGCTGCGGTCCCGCTGGTGAAGCTGCTGGGCTGGTCGACCGACGTCGTGCTGCGGCTGCTGCGGAGCCGGCCGGCCGAGGGGCCGTCGGTGACCGAGGAGGAGATCCACCACATGGTCCGCGAGGGGGCCGAGGCCGGCGTGATCGAGTCGGTCGAGGGGGACATGGTGCGCCGGCTCCTCCGGCTCGACGACCTGGCGTCCCGGATCCTGATGACCCAGCGCGGGGACGTCGTCTGGGTGGACGCCGACGGCACGCCCGAGGAGGTCCGCCGCCAGGTCGTCGAGAGCGCGCATTCGAGCTTCCCGGTCTGCGAGGGCTCGCTCGACAGGGTGGCGGGCGTCGTGCAGGCGAAGGACCTCCTGAGCCGGACGCTCGGCGGCGAGCCGCTGGACGTCCGCGCCCTGATGAAGCCGGCCCACTTCATCTTCGAGGGGATCTCGGGGCTGCGGGTGCTCGAGCAGTTCAAGTCGGCCGCGACGTCGATGGTGATCGTGGTCGACGAGTACGGCTCGGTCGTCGGGGTGCTGACCCACAACGACATCCTCCAGGCGATCGTCGGCGACATCCCCGAGGAGGATCTCTCCGACCCCCGCGCCGTCCGTCGCGACGACGGCTCGTGGTCGCTCGACGGCACGCTGGCGATCGCCGAGGTCGCCGACCTCCCCGGCCTCCCGCGGCTCCCCGAGGGGGACTACGGGACCCTGGCCGGCTTCCTCTTCGCCCGCTTCGGCCGCGTCCCCAGGGTCGGCGACCGGATCGAGTGGGAGGGCTGCTCGTTCGAGGTCGTCGACATGGACGACAACCGGATCGACCGCGTGCTGGTCGTCGCCCCCCCCGAGGAGGGGGACTGAGCCGCCGCCGGCGGCCGTCAGGGGGAGGGGGCCGAGGCCCGCGCCACGGCGGGGTCGAGCCGGGCCGTCGCCGGGGCTCCGCGCGAGGCCAGGGCGGCGTCGGCGGCGCGGAGGCCCTCGCGGGCGCCGGGGGAGTCGGGCTTGGCGGCGACGGCGGCGGCGTACAGCTCGCGGGCCTCGTCCATCCGGCCTTCCATGGCCGTCGCCAGGGCGAGGTTGGCGTGGGCGTCGGCGGGGTCGAGCCCGGCGCGGGCGAAGGCGGCGAGCGCCTCGTCGCGGTCCCCCCGGCGCGCCTGCGTCAGGCCGAGGTTGTTGTGCGCGCGGGCGTGCCTCGGGTCGCGGTCCAGGGCCTTGCGGAAGTGGGCCTCGGCGTCGGCCCAGCTCCGGCGGAGGTACAGGCTGTAGCCCCTGTCGCAGAGGATCTCGGGGTCGTCCGGGGCGAGCTTCAGGGCGGCCGCGAAGTGGCGGTCGGACGCCTCCTCGTCGCCGCGCTGGTGGGCCAGGACGGCCAGGCGGGCCTCGGCGTCGGCGCGGCGGGGATCCTTCGCGAGCGCCCGGGCGTAGGCGTCCTCGGCGCCGGCGAGGTCGCCCGACTCCTCCATCGCGCGGCCCATGGCGATCTCGACGTCGGCGGCCTGACGCTTCGTCACCCTCGCGCCCGGACCCGTGTCCAGCAGCCGCGCCGAGGCGTGCTCGCCGCGACGCCTCGGGCCGCCGTGGCAGCCGCCGCAGAGCAGGGCGGCCGGGACCAGGATCGCGATCAGGAGGCGGTCGATTCGCATGGCCTCAAACCCTCTCGTGGCTCACTGGCCGGGGACGACGCCCACCATCTGGTTCGTGACGCCGCTGGGGCTGTTGACGCCGTTGGCGTTGATCGGGATCGGCGGCCCGTACTGCTGCGTCCGGTTCAGGGCGTTGGCGCTGATGATCTGCGCGTCGATCCCCGACAGGCCGAACGGCGCGGGCTGGCCGACGAGCACCCGCCCGGCGTCGACAGGCAGCGACGAGGCGGCCAGCGTCTCGATCACGACCCGCCGCCGCTCGCCCGCCAACGCCGGGTCGCGCGGCGTGCGCTCGACGATCAGCGGGAACGGGCTGGCGGCGAGCTGCGCCGCGGCCTTGGCGAGCTGGTCGCGGCCCCGATCGGTCAGCTCGGCCGAGCCGGCGACGAAGTCGTAGTCGTACAGGGCCAGCCGCGCCTCGGCCCCGTTGGAGGCCATCGTGCGGCCCATGGCGTAGACCGACGTGCCCAGCGGCCGAGGCTTGAACTCCTCCGGGTAGCCGAGGAGCTTCCCTTGCACCCGCCGCCAGTGCCACGAGCGGATCTTCTTCAGGACGAAGCGCGGCCCCCGCCGGGACGTGGCCACGGGGTCGAGCGGGGCGCGATCCAAGGTCGTCTGGACCTCGTCGGCCGGCTCCACGACCACCGGCTCCGGCCGGACGATCGGCGGCGCGATCGCGCCGATGTCGTCATGCCCGCCGGCGCCCGCGAACGTCGCGGGCGGGGGGATGTACACCGGGGCTTCCTGGGCGCGCCCGGCCGGGGCCAGGGCCGCCAGCAGCAGCCCGGCGGCGAGCGCCCGTCGCGCGGTCTCGATGATCATGGCGTCGCGCTCCCTCATTTCGAGAACCCCACCGGGCCGTTCATGTACTTGCGCTCGACGAGCGCCGGGCGGACGAGGTGGAGCGGGTCGTCGTACATGGTCGTGGCGCGGGCGTCGACGCCGGTGCGGCCCTCGATCCGGTTCATGAAGAAGAACTCCAGGTCGTTGGGCTGGTCCACCTCCTCGCCGGGCGTGGGGGGGACCTGGTCCGGCTTCATCGGCTCGATGAGGTAGGGGGTGACCAGGACCACCAGCTCCTTCTCGATGCGGTTACTGGTGGTGTTGCTGAAGAAGGCCCCGATGTAGGGGAGGTCGCCCAGGCCGGGGATCCGCTCGGTCTCGCCCTCCAGCGCCAGCTGCATCAGGCCGGCGATCGCCAGCGTCTCCCCCTGGCGCAGCTCGACCGTCGTGTGCGAGCGCCGGACGTTCAGGCCGGGGACCGGCGAGCCGCCGGGGACCAGCGTCGTCCCCAGCGAGAAGTCGATCGAGCTGACCTCCGGGTCGACGGTCAGCCGGATGGTCTCGCCGTCCTCGACGATCGGCAGGAAGGCCAGCCGGACGCCGAAGTCCTTGAACTCCACCTGCACGTTGCCCCCGCCGATGCCCCCCCCCATCCCGGAGTTGACCGGCACCGGGAACTGGCCGCCGGCCAGGAAGTTCGCCTGATGGCCGTTGAGCGTCACCAGGTTCGGCTCGGCCAGGATCTTCAGCAGGTTGTTCCGCCGCAGCGCCGTGACCACCGTGTTGAACCGCGCCGCGGAGAAGGTGCCGAAGAGGGTGGAGCTGGCCGCCATGGCGATGTTGCGCGGATCGGGGGGGGGCCCGATCGGGTTGAAGGTCGACCGGCCGACCCGGCCCGGCTCGAAGCGGGAGCCGCCGATCTGGGTGCCGAACAGGCTGGCGAACTCGGGGATCGACGCCAGGAAGTCGGCGCCGATCTGGCGGAAGGCCGTGCGGTTCAGCTCCGCCACCCGGACCTTGAGCAGCACCTGCTGCGAGGTGGGGACGCGGATCAGGTTGATGACCTGGACCTGGTTCGTCGCGATCTGGTTGGCCGTCAGCGAGCCGGGGGTCGTCGGCGGCGTGATCGGCCCGGTGCCGACGCCCCGCCCCCCCCCGCCGAGCATCATCCCGGACGCCGACCCGGTCAGGTCGGCGCCGAAGCCGCCGATCCCGGCCGGAGGCTCGCCGTCGAGGGCCTCCGGGTCTTCGGGCTCGCCCCCCATCATCTCGTTGCGGGCCTCGCCCACCTGGCCGAGCACCATCACGCGCTGGACGTTGCGGATGTAGCCGTCGATCGCCGAGATGATCCGGGCGACCTCGGAGGCGTCGCGGGCCTGGCCCTCCACGACGATCTTGTCGCGCAGCGGCGACAGCGTCAGGCGGGCGTCGGGGAACCTCCGGCGCAGCTCGTCGTCGAGCGCGGGGAGGTCGGGGACGACCCGCAGCTCGTACTCGTAGGTCTTGCCGGTCGACGTGGTCACGATGAAATCCGTGACGCCCAGGCGCTTCCCCATCAGCCGGATCTGGCGCGGGCCGACCTGGAAGAAGTCGGCGACGAGGGGGTCGCCGATGGCCAGGAACGGGGCCTGCTTGCCCGGCTGGGCGAGATCCTCGGGGAACGTCAGGAAACGGCCCTGGCCCACCTTGACCTCGATCGTCCCGGCGGCGAGCCCGCCGCCGGAGAGCACCGGGGCGTCGTCCCCGAGGGGCTCGGGGAGCGGGTCGGCCTCCGCGGTCGCGGGCTCGACCCGGGGCGGCGGCGGGAGCGGGACCATCGGCGCCGGGATCGGCGCCTGGGCGGACGCCCCCCGCGCCATCAGCATGGCGGCAGCCGTCGCGAGGGCCCGGATCGTCGCGGGCGTCCGGATTGTCCTGGGATCGGCCATGAGTGCCCGCCGCAAGATCGGAGGAATCGTCAAAACCCCGTGCCTTGTCATGTTCGGCGAGGTCGCGGCGGGGACTTGAGCCTTAATCGTCGTCACGGCCCGCGCCGGCCGCGCGGGCGGGAGAAATCCCCCCACTTGCCGGTTCGGCCGGGCGTCCGTAGTCTGGTTGCGGAGGCGGGCCGAAGCGTCGGCCGGCCGGGGCCGTCCGTGTCGTCGCTCGTCGGGAACCGTCTGATGACCAAACCGCAGTGGATCCGCGGGATCGCGATCGCCTCGCTCTGCCTCGGGACGGCGGCGGCGCCCGCCCTGGCCGAGGACGGCGCCCCCAAGGCGGACGCCAAGCCCAGGCTGGCCGACTATTTCGGCTTCCTGCCGCTGGAGCTGTACAAGCTCGACTACCGCATCGGCAACCTGACGCTCGCCGACGTCGACGGCGACGGGACCGACGACGTGATCGTCGCCAACAACGCCCGCTCGCGGATCGACCTGCTCCTCTCCTCCCGGAAGCCCGCCGAGGCCGCCGACGCCGGCCCCTTCCGCAAGGAGGCCAACGAGCTGGAGTCCGACAAGCGGATGCGGCCGGCGAACATCTCCGTCGACCGCGAGGTCGTCAGCCTGGGCGTCGGGGACTTCAACGGCGACGGCAAGCCCGACCTGGTCTTCTACGGCACCCCCGCGGAGGTCGTCGTCCTCCCCAACGAGGGGGGCGGCAAGTTCGGGCCGCCGCGCCGGATCAAGGTCGGCGACGCCCTGGAATCCACCAACGCCCTGGCCGTCGGCGACGTCGACCGCGACGGCCGCGACGACATCGTCCTGCTGACCGAGGGGGAGCTGGTGCTCATCCGCCAGCCCGAGCCCGGCGCGCTGGCCGAGCCCGAGCGCTCCCCCCACACCGCGACCAGCCCGAGCATGGTCAAGCTGGAGGACGTCGACGGCGACGGCGGCCTCGACGTGCTGATCCTCGACGGCGACTCCGACCACCCCATCCACGCCCGGCTCTCCACCCCGGACAAGAAGCTCGGCCCGGAGCAGCAGTTCGCCATCCCCAAGATCCGGGCCCTGGCGTTCGGCCAGATCGACGGCAAGGGGGGCGTGGAGGTTCTCACGGTCGAGGAGCAGTCGGGCCGGGGGAAGGTCTACACGCTCGCCGATTCGGACGACTCGGACGACTCGGACGACAAGTGGGGCCGCCTGGCCTTCTTCGGCCTCCCCAAGGGGAACGAGCGCGGGCGCAGCCTGGCCACGGGGGACCTCGACGGCGACGGCAAGCTGGACGTCGTCGTCACCGACCCGGCCAACGCCCAGTCCTGGGTCTACCGCCAGGCCGGCGGCGCGGGGCTGGAGGCCGCCGAGTCGTTCCCGGGCCTGCTGGGGGGCAGGCAGGTCCTCCTCGCCGATCTCGACGGCGACGGCAAGGCCGAGGCGTTCGTCCTCTCCGAGCAGGAGAAGCAGATCGGCCGCAGCCGGTTCGAAGGCGGGCGGCTGACGTTCCCCGCCGCGCTCCCCACCAAGGGTGAGCCCGTGGCGATGGCCCTGGCCGACGTCGAGGAGGCGGGCAAGCCGGCGCTGGTGTACGCCGCCCGGACCAAGCCCGGCGTCGAGACGTTCGAGCTGCGGGCGATCCGGCCCGAGGGCGCCGAGGGGTTCGCGGACGTGAAGCTCGGCGCGGGCGACTCGGTCGCGCTCGCCGGCCTCACCGGCGCGCCCACCGCGATCCGGGCCCTGGACGTGAACCGCGACGGCGAGACCGACCTGCTGGTCTTCAGCGCCTTCGGCTCGCCGATCCTGCTGCTGGGCCAGGCGGACGAGGGCTTCAAGCCGTTCGAGGGGGGCCTCGGCCCGGTCGGCGGCGCGACGCCCGCCGGGGTGGTCGTGGCGGACCTGGACGGCCCGGCCGTCCTCGTCGCCCAGAACACCTTCGCCCGCGACGTGGCGCTCGACGCCGACGGCCAGTGGCGGATCAAGGACCAGTACAACGCCTCCCGCGGCACGGCCCAGATCCAGGGCGCCGCGGCGCTCGACGTCACCGGCGAGGGGCGGAAGGACGTCGTCCTGCTGGACCGCAACTCCAAGTCGCTGCTGTTCCTGACCCCCAAGGACGGCGTCTTCCGCCAGGCCGGCAGCCTGGCCGTGGGGGCGATCAACTTCGACGGCCTGCACGTCGGCGACTTCGACGGCGACGGCCGCGACGACCTCCTCATCGCCGGCACCGACCGCTTCGCCGTCCTCCAGACCGGCGGCCGGGGCCGACGCCTGCGGGAGATCGCCGGCTACGAGCCCCGGGCCGTCGAGAGCCGCCTCGGCGACCTCATCGCCGGCGACTTCAACGCCGACGGCGCCGCCGACGTGATCTTCACCGACGTCGCCGAGCAGGCCCTGGACGTCGCCACCTACGACGGCGCCGAGGATCTGCTCCGCGCCCTGTCCTTCAAGCTCTACGAGCGGAAGTCCTTCCGCGGCGGCGGGACCTCCTACGAGCCCCGCGAGATGGCCGCCGGCGACGTCGACGGCGACGGCCGCTCCGACCTCGTCATGATCCTCCACGACCGCGTCGTCATCCTCCGCCAGGATCCCGGCGAGGAGAAGAACCCGGCCGAGACCGCCGCCGCCAAGTGAGCCGCCCCGCCGTCGCCCCGGGGCCGCGAGCCGTCCGGGGCGACGAGCGATGGCCCTCCGCGGCGGCCGTCCGCTAGAATCGTCGCGTCCGGGAAGCCGAGGATTCCGCGTCGCGCCACGCCTCGGCGGCCCCCCTCCCCGCGGGACCGACCCAATGATGCGCCTCGCCCTGCTGCTCTCGGCCCTCGCCGCCGCCGGGGCCGACCCGGCCCCCTCGGATCCGATCCGCGTCCTCTTCCTGGGCGACCGCGGCCACCACGCCCCGGCCGACCGCGCGGCGCAGGTCGCGCCGGTGCTCGCCCTTCGCGGGATCGACGTGACGTACACCGAGGACGTCGCCGAGGCGCTCGACCCGGCGACGCTCCGGCGGTATGACGCGCTGCTGCTCTACGCCAACATCGACGAGATCGCGCCGGAGCGGGCGAGGGCGCTGGTGGAGTACGTCGAGGGGGGGGGCGGCTTCGTGCCGGTCCATTGCGCCTCGTTCTGCTTCCGGAACTCGCCGGAGTGCATTGCCCTGATCGGCGGCCAGTTCAAGAGCCACGAGACGGGGGTGTTCGAGACGACCGTCGTCGCGCCCGAGCACCCGATCATGAAGGGGCTCGTCCCGTTCAGGACGTGGGACGAGACCTACGTCCACGAGCGGCATAACGAGGAGGGCCGGACGGTCCTCCAGGTCCGCGACCGCGAGCCCTACACCTGGACCCGAGAGCAAGGGAAGGGCCGCGTCTTCTACACCGCCTACGGCCACGACTCGCGGACGTGGGAGCAGCCGGGGTTCCAGGCCCTGCTGGAGCGCGGGATCCGATGGGCGGCCGGCGGGCCGGTGCACGACTCGCGGCCGACCGTCGCGCCGGGGCTGAAGCCGCCGGCCGTCGTCGACGCCGGGTCCGACATCCCCAACTACCTCCCGTCCGAACGGTGGGGCGTCCAGGGGGAGCCGTATCGTCAAATGCCCGAGCCGATGGCCCCGGAGGAGTCGCTCAAGCACCTGGTCGTCCCGAAGGGCTTCGGGCCGTCACTGTTCGCCGCCGAGCCCGAGATCGCCCGGCCCATCTGCATGGCCTGGGACCATCGCGGTCGGCTCTGGATCGCCGAGAGCTTCGACTACCCCAACGCCAAGCAGTCGCGCGGGGACGAGGGACGCGATCGGATCAAGATACTCGAGGACACGGATGGCGACGGCAAGGCGGACTCGTTCACCGTCTTCGCCGAGGGCCTGAACATCCCGACGAGCCTCTGCCATCACGACGGCGGGGTGATCGTCCTCCAGGCGCCCGATACCCTGTTCCTCAAGGATACCGACGGCGACGGCAAGGCCGACGTCCGCAAGGTGTTGTTCACCGGCTGGGGCGTGGACGACACCCACGCCGGGCCCAGCAATCTCCGATACGGGCTGGACGGGTGGATTTACGGGATCGTCGGCTATTCGGCGTTCAAGGGGACCGTCGGCGGGGAGCGGCTGGAGTTCTCGCAGGGGTTCTTTCGCTTCAGGCCCGACGGGTCGAAGTTGGAGTTCCTCCGCAGCACAAGCAACAACTCGTGGGGCGTGGGAATCAGCGAGGAGGGGCTGATCTTCGGCTCCACCGCCAACGGCTGCCCTAGCGTCTTCCTCGGCGTGCCGAACCGCTATTACGAGTCGGTCCGGGGCTGGTCGCCGGGCGTGCTGCGGATGATCGCGGCGACCAACAACATCTACCCGGAGACCGACAAGGTCCGGCAGGTGGACCATCACGGCGGCTTCACCGCCGCGGCCGGGCACGCCCTGTACACCGCCCGGACGTACCCGGAGCCCTACTGGAACCGGACGGCGTTCGTCGCCGAGCCGACGGGGCACCTGGCGGCGACGTTCACGCTCCAGCCGAAGGGGAGCGACTTCGCCTCGTACAGCGGCTGGAACATCGTCGCCAGCGACGACGAATGGACCGCGCCGATCGCCGCGGAGGTCGGCCCCGACGGGCACGTCTGGGTGCTGGACTGGTACAACTACATCGTGCAGCACAACCCGACGCCCCAGGGGTTCGAGACCGGGAAGGGGAACGCCTACGTCACCCCGCTGCGCGACCAGACCCGCGGCCGGATCCACCGGATCGTCTGGAAGGACGCGCCGGCGGCCGTCGCCGCGCCGCTCGACCCGGCCGACGCCGACGGCCTCGTCGCGGCGCTCTCCCGCGACAACCAGCTCTGGCGGATGCACGCCCAGCGGCTGCTGATCGAGCGGAGAAAGGCCGACGTCGTCCCGGCGCTCGCGGCGCTGGCGACCGACCCGAAGGTCGACGCGATCGGGCTGAACCCCGGCGCGATCCACGCCCTCTGGACGCTCCGCGGCCTGGGGGCGATCGACGCCGACCCGAAGGCCCGCGAGGCCGCCGCCTCGGCGCTCCGGCATCCCTCGGCCGGGGTGCGGCGGAACGCCCTGCTGACGCTGCCGCGCGACGCCGAGACGGCGCGGGCCGTGCTCGCCGCCGATCTGCTGGCCGACGCCGATGCCCAGGTCCGCCTGGCCGCGCTCCTGACCCTGGCCGACGTCCCCGAGGATCCCGCCGTCGGCGAGGCGCTGGCGAAGGCGCTGGTCGCCGGCCTCGGGGAGGGGGACCGCTGGATCCCCGACGCCGCCACGAGCGCCGCGGCGGCCCACGCCGAGCCGTTCCTGAAGGCGCTGGCCGCCGCCTCGGCCGGGGCGCCCGGCGAGCCCTCGCCGACCCTGCTGGCGCTGGCCGCGCGGGTCGCGGAGCACCACGCGCGGGGGGGGCCGGCGGGGACGATCGCCGGGGTGTTCGCCGCGTTCGTCGAGCCCGCCTCCTCGCCGTTCGGCCGGCCGGTCGCCCAGGCGGTCGTGGTCGGCGAGGAGAAGGGCTGGCCGGCCGACGTCCGGCCGACGCTGGACGAGGCCGCCGAGGAGGCCCTCGCCGCGCTGCTGGGCCGGCTGCCGTCGGAGGGGAGGGGCCGGCTGGTCTTCCTCGGCTCGCGCTGGGGGAGCGGGGCCATGAAGGAGGCGTCGGCGGCCGTCGCGAAGGGGCTGCTGGAGAAGGTCGCCGACGACGCCGCGGCCGAGGCCGACCGGGTCGCCGCGGCCCGCGAGGTCGTCGAGCTGAGCCCCGAGGACGACGCGGTCGCCGAGGGGCTGGTGGAACAGATCACCCCTCGCTCCTCGCCGACGCTGGCCGTCGGGCTGGTCGAGGCGCTGGCGAGGGGCCGTGCCCGCTCGGCCGGCGGGGCGATCCTCTCCGCCCTCCCGCGCATGACCCCCGCCGCCCGCTCGGCCGCCCTCCGCGCCCTGCTCGGCCGGGCCGACTGGACGGGCGACCTGCTCGACGCCGTGGACGCCGGCGACGTGAGCCTGGGGGACCTGTCGCTCGACCAGAAGCAGGCGCTCGCCGCCCACCCCGACAAGGAGCTCGCCGCCCGCGCCTCCGCGCTGATCGCCCGCGGCGGGGCGTTCCCCGACGCCGACCGTCAGGCCGTCGTCGACCGCCTGGCGAAGACGGTCCTGGAAGGGGGGGACGTGGCGCGGGGCAGGACGTTGTACGTCGACCAGTGCGCCAAGTGCCACCGGCACGGCGGGGAGGGGGGGGACGTGGGGCCCGACCTGAGCGGCATGGCCTCGCACCCCCGGTCGGAGCTGCTCGTCCACGTCGTCGACCCCAGCCGGAGCGTGGAGGGGAACTTCGTCCAGTACGCCGTGGCCACCACCGACGGCCGCGTCATCAACGGGCTGCTGGCGTCGGAGTCCAGGACGGCCGTCGAGATCCTCGACGCCGAGGCAAGGACCCACGCCATCCTCCGCGAGGACATCGACGAGATCATCGCGTCCAAGAAGTCGCTCATGCCCGAGGGCTTCGAGCAACAGCTCGGCGAGGACGGCCTGCGCGACGTGCTGGCGTTCCTGACCGCGCGGGGCAAGTACCTGCCGCTGGACCTGCGCAAGGCGGCGACCGTCGTCACCACCAGGGGGATGTTCTTCGCCTCCGAGTCCCCCGTCGAGCGCCTGGTCTTCCCCGATTGGGGGCCGAAGGAGTTCCAGGGGGTGCCGTACCAGCTCATCGACCCGCACGGGGACCGGACCCCGAACGCGATCATGCTGAACGGCCCCATCGGCCCGGTCGCCCCGAGGATGCCGAAGGCGGTCGAGATCCCCTGCAACGCGCCGGCGAAGGCCGTCCACATCCTCGGCGGCGTGGGGGGCTGGGCCTACAACGGCGGCGAGCCGAGCAAGACGACCTCGATGATCGTCCGCCTGCGCTACGCCGACGGCCAGGTGGAGGACCACCCGCTGCTGGACGGCGTCCACCTGGCCGATTACATCCGGCCCGTCGACGTCCCCGGCTCCGACCTGGCCTTCACCCTCCGGGGCCGCCAGCTCCGCCACGTCCGCGTCGTCCCCGGCCGGCCCGAGACGATCGATCGCATCGAGTTCGTCAAGGGAGACGACCGCACCGCCCCCGTGGTGATGGCCGTGACCGTGGAGACCGAGTGAGCCGCCGGGGGCCTCGCGAAGTTGGCTTCGTTCGTCGCGCGGACGCTTATTGGTTTTTCGCGTAAGTCCTTTCGGGGTCTGCTGCTAGTCGCGGTTTGGAGTTGGCTTCGTTCGTCGTTTTCGAAGTGATGCTCGGCCGTCCCCGCCCTCGCCTGGAGGCACTCCCCGGCTCGATCCCGTCCCCTCTTCCGGCGGGCGATGTTGGCCGCGCCAGCGGCGGGGCGAGGGGTGTCGCAATGCGAGGATGGCGTCGGTCGCGCGACTCGCTTTTCGTGGCGAGGTGGAGAGCGAACGCTCCCCTCCGCGACGGCCGCGAAGTTGGCTTCGTTCGTCGCCTGGGCGTTTCTCGGTTGTTCGCGTAAGTTGTTTGCCGGTAAATTGATTGTGGCGGATTGGAGTTGGCTTCGTTCGTCGTTTTCGAAGTGGCGCGGTGCCTCCCGGCGGGCTGTCGGCCCGACGCTTATTCCGCGACGGCCGCGCGAATACGCCCCCCTTCTCCCCTCGTGGGAGAAGGTGGCCGAAGGCCGGATGAGGGGGCGA